>NZ_CALIII010000185.1 GCF_938018145.1 uncultured Campylobacter sp. | reverse complement strand
AAAGAAAAAGATTATTTTCTGAATGATGAAAATTTGGCTAAATTTAAAGCTATGCGCAAGCAAAACAAAGCCGACGATAGATTTTGTTTTTAAGAGGCAAAGCGGGCTTTAACGCCCGTTTTCGTCAAATTTGACCAAGCTAGCCGCGTCAAATTTACCGCCGTAGCCCCGCGATACTCGCCCAGCTTCTGCGCTAATTTTTCCCAAAGCTCGCTTAGGCCTAGGATATCGTTGTGCCCGGCGTTTAGCTCGTAAATTTTATCTCCCGGTTTTAGAAATTTAAATAGCCTGCGCGAGTTATCCACGCCGATTAGCTCGTCATGCTCGCCGTGAAATATCGTCACCGGCCCGCCAAAACCGCCGACGAACTCAAACGTAGGGATTTTATATTTGATTAAAAATTTCGGCACGAACGGCATTTTCTCCCGCGCTAGCTCCTCTAGGCTAAAATAAGGCGCGATCAAAACTAGCCGCTTAGCGCCGTATTTCTGCGCCGCGCGTGCCGCTAGCCCACTACCTACAGAATAGCCGACCGCCGTAACCTTGCCTGCGTCATACTCCCGCAAAACTGCCTGCATCATCGCGTCCGCATCCGCGTAAAGCTGCTCCTGCGAGCCTATCTCGCCGCCGCTCTTGCCGTAGCCTCGGTAGTCAAATAGATAAAAATCATAGCCCAAATCCGTAAAATGCCGCGCATACTTGCCCCAGCCTTGCAGATTGCCCGCATTACCGTGGAAAAATATCACCGCGCCGTTTTTCGCTTTTCGTTCGCCGTTCACATCATGCGCGTCGCCGTAAATTTGCCTGCCGTCCCTACTCTGCGCTAAAAACTTAAGCCCGCTTATCCATGCGCCGTCCGCGTCCAGTCTTATCTCCTCAAATGGCTGGTCGAAGCTAAAATCATAGTTTTGATCAAGCTTGCTCGGGAAAAATATCAGCCGCTCTTGAAAAAAATAAAGCAGCGCCAAAACCGCGACATATAACACGCAAAGCACGATACAAAGCCGTAAAATTACGTTCATTTTCGCCTTTCAAATTTATCTGCGTCGGATTTTCTCCGCCCAAAAAAAATCCTAACCCTCTCGCCGCTCTCGCTTCCGAATTTCTCCCGTGCCGCAAGCCTGATCTCATCCGCTAGCTGCTCAAAATAGTCGTCCTCGCCAAAAAGATAAATTTGCTTATAAAGCGGCAAAAGCGCGGGAAAATTTCGCCCGATGAAAGCTAAAATTTTATCCCTAAAATTTGGATAGAGATTTAGCCTATCAAACCAAATCTCGTCCGCCGCGTCGCCGTAGTGAGATATGATATCAAAAACTGGCGTGATCTGCGGGAAAATCGGTGCGACGAATATATAGGTTTTCACTCCCGCGGCGCGCAGCTTTTTTATCGCTGCGATCCTTGCGGCTACGGAGCTCGCGCGAGACTCGAGCATACGGCGCAAGCTTTCGTCTATCACGCTCAAACTCACGCCTACGCGGACGTTTGGCATAGTTTGTAGCAGATCTATGTCGCGCGTCACGAGGCTTGATTTGGTTAAAATTTGCAGGTTTATATCCGAACCCGCAACCGCCTCAAGGACTTTTCGCGTAGCTCCAAACTGCGCCTCGTACGGATTATAGCAGTCGGTGACCGAGCTCATAAATACGCGCTCGCCGCCGTGCGAAACGGTAAATTTAACTAGGCTTGCCGTATCAAAATCCTTCACGTCCAAAAACTCGCCCCACGCCTCCTCGTGCCCCGTGACGCCTCGCATAAACTCGGCGTAGCAGTAGATGCAGCCGTGCGGGCAGCCCACGTACGGGTTGATCGCGTAGCCGCCGCTGCCGATTTTGGAGCGCGAGAGGATATTTTTGGCGCGGATTTTTGCGACGTGCATTTTGATTTTTGCCTTTGATTGCGTGGATTTTATGAGGGATTTTAGCGAAAATTTACATGGCAAGCTCTAAATTTAGATAAATTAGAGCTGCCAAAAAGACTTTATCGTAGATTTTAAACGCGAGAAATTTTGCTTTTTTCGGTTAAATTTTAGCTAGTCAAATTTGGCTTTTCGCATTAAATTTAACTCAAATTTGAGCAACCGGCGCGTTTTTAAATTTTAAAGATTATTCCCGCAAAAAAGCCTGAGCGACGACCTTATTTTTGCCGCTATTTTTACCTTCGTAGAGTAGCTTATCGGCTTGTTTTATCACGGTTTCCACGTCTTTTATGGCTTTGACGTTAAAGTTAATCAGCCCAAAGGTCGCAGACGTCTTAGCGCTCTTTCCTTGAAATTCTAGCTGCGTCTCGGCGATCTTGCGCCTGATACGCTCAAAAATATGCTCCGAGTTTTCGAGATTTATATCCGATAAAAATATTAAAAACTCCTCGCCGCCCCAGCGATATACCAGATCGCCCTCGCGCAGACTGCTTTTTATCGCGTACGCGATGATCTTTAGCGCCTCATCGCCAAAGGCGTGCCCGTGAGCGTCGTTTAGTTTTTTAAAGTCGTCGATATCGCACAGCACGATACTAGTGTCTCCGCTCAAAAACTGCATGCGCGGCACGGCAAAATCATAAAATGCATTTCTATTTAGAAGGCCGGTGAGCGGGTCTTTGTTGGCTAGTTCACTTAGCCTCTCTTGGCGCTCAAGCATCTCTTGGCGCAGCTTTGCGCTAAAAGTTCTAGAAAAATCCACGACCAAAACGATAATAAACGCCGCAACGACGATAAAATTTAAAATATAAAAGCATTCCGCCTGCGTTCCGGCAAGCTGCGGCGGAGTTTTCGCGTAAAAATACAAAAATAGGTACGCCGCGCCTTTGGCGTACGCAAAAAAGTTATTCACGCCCTTTGTGGCTAAGCTCGAGAAAAACACGATGGACATGAGGGCTAAGATGATATTTTGAAACCCGTAATCCCAGCCAAGAACGAGCGTGCAGATAAAAGCGTGAGCAAATATCTCGATCCTAACCGCCGCTACGGCTATGGCGGCCGTTCTTAGATCCTTCGCCACATAGACGCAAGCGGCATAAAGAGCGATACTAAGGATGTTTAGACATGCGAGCAAAGGCTGGCCTATGTAGATAAACAGCACCAAATATACTGTGTGAAAGAGCCCAAGCGCCGCAAACATCGCGCGAAGCTTGACGTAAAAGCCGTACCTCGCAAAAAGGTTAAGCAGCATCGCCGCATCCCTTAAATTTTACACAGTTTTTACCGCTCCTCTTGCCCTCGTATAAAAGCTTGTCCGCGACGATTGCCATTTCGGTTAGACTCATCGCGCGCGCGTTTTCAAACACCGCAGCGCCAAATGTTATGCCTATTTTTTTGCCGTTTGGAGCAGTGAGAGTATTTACATTTTTGAGCACTCTTTTTACCATCTCTTGCGCCGAAACGTCGTCGTGCACTAAAGCCACGAGCAAAAACTCCTCCCCGCCCCAGCGGCACAGGATGTCTTTTTCGCCGCGCGAGTTTTCGCGTAAAATTCGCGCAATCTCTTTTAGCGTCTCATCCCCGACGTCGTGCCCAAAGGTGTCGTTTATCACTTTAAAATCATCTATATCGCCAAGCGCGACCAGTACCTTTTCATACTGAAAATACTCCGCCATCTCGTCAAACTGCTCCTGCGCGTAACGGCGATTATCAAGGCCAGTTAAAAAGTCAAATTTGGATGCGGACTCAAGTTTATCGTTTTGCGAGGCGACCTCGTTTATACTTTTAGAATAAACCGAGTTTAGCGTGCTTGTGCGACGCAAAAACGATACGAATATCGCCGCAAACGTCACTACGAACATAATGCTTCCGCTAGCGCCTAAATTCACGATACCGAATTTATCCCTCAAGATATACAAAACAGCGTAAGCTACGGCTTCAGCGATGATGATAGCAAGAACGGTGCGGTTTTTACCGATAAAAATCAAATAGCTAGTCGCAATACCCCAAATAAAGAAATTTTCGTTGCCCCAGCCCCAGCCGTATAAAAATACGCCCAAAAATCCGTGACACACAACCGTGAGATGGATAAAATTTGCCGCAAAGCCCGGATCGTCATCGTGACAAAGCGCTACGTAAATGCTAACCGTCGCCAAGAAAACATAAGCAGCCAAAAACGGCGCAGGCACGCGCGCATAAATAGCGAAAAATAGTAAAAATATCTGCAAGCAAGTAAAAAACCTAAGCAACGGAATAGCAATCGCCGCAAGCGCCTTTTGTTCGGCGCTTTGCTCAAATTTCGCCATCTGTACCCGAGCTTTTAGCTCTTTAAATTTGCTACCGTTTTTCTCGCATTGCCGCTCGTCTTGCGACTCTTTATGCAAGATTTTTCGAGCCGTTTCGGCTATAAGCATAAAAGCTCCGTTTCTATAAATTTTGGCTCATTTTATCACATTTTTGTTTAAAAGTTTTTTGATCCAAGACAAGTGTTTATACTAATTTTAAACGATTTTTTGGCACAATCTAGGATTTTAAAAGTAAAATTTAAGGGTAAATATGCTTGAAGTCAAAAATTTATTAATGAGATTTAACGCGCAGTTGCTATTTGAGGACGTAAATTTAAAACTCACTCGCGGCAATCGCTACGGACTCATCGGCGCAAACGGTGCTGGAAAATCGACGTTTCTAAAAATCCTTGCAGGCGAGATCGAGGCAAACAGCGGCGAGATCGTCATCGAAAACGGACTAAAAGTAGGCGTGCTAGGGCAAGATCAGTTCGCGTTTGAAAACTTTAGCGTCAAAGACGCCGTGTTATACGGCAACAAACGCCTATACGACGCGGTAAAAGAAAAAGAACAGCTCTACATGAGCGAGGAGTTTACCGACGCTATAAACGACCGCCTAGCGCAGCTTGAGATGATAAGCGCCGAGGAGGATCCTAGCTACGAGTACGAGGTCAGGATCGAAAAAATCCTAAGCTCGCTTGGCTTTAGCGACTTTGAAAAGCCGATGAGCGAGGTCGAAAACTCGGATAAATTTAAAGTCCTGCTCGCTCAAGTGCTATTTCCAAAGCCCGACATTCTTTTCCTCGACGAGCCCACGAATAACCTTGATATCGATAGCATAAAGTGGCTAGAAAACGAGCTAAACCGCCACGAAGGCACGATGGTGCTAATCAGCCACGACCGCCACTTTTTAAACGCGGTTTGCACGCACATCCTAGACGTGGATTTTAAGAAAATCAGGCAGTTTGCGGGCAACTACGACGACTGGTACATCGCCTCGACGCTGGTTGCCAAACAGCACGAGATGGAGCGCGACAAAAAGCTAAAAGAAAAAGAGGAGCTGGAGAAATTTATCGCGCGATTCTCGGCAAACGCGAGCAAAGCCCGCCAAGCAACCAGCCGCCAAAAGCAGCTAAACAAACTCGACATCGAGGAGATCAAGGTATCAAGCAGACGCGATCCTAGCATACTTTTCCGCACCAAACGCGACATCGGCAACGAGATCCTAGAAGTGCGCGGCGTCAGCAAAAAATACGACAAGGTTTTGTTTGAAAATTTTAGCTTCAAGCTCGAAAAGAACGACAAAGTCGCCATCATCGGCGCAAACGGCGTAGGCAAAAGCACGCTGGCTAAAATCATCATCGGCGAGGTCGCTCCGGATAGCGGCGACGTGCACGTTGGAGCGACGATAGAGCCTAGCTACTTCGCGCAGGACACGACAAACAAAATCACCGGCGAGCTCAAACTCTACGAGTGGCTGCAAGACGAAAACAACAAAGACCTAGACGAGATCCGAAAGTGCTTAGGCCGCATGCTATTTAGCGGCGCCGAGCAGGAAAAATCAGTCGGTAGCCTAAGCGGCGGCGAGAAACACCGCCTGATGCTAAGCCGCCTGATGCTAGAGCGCGGCAACCTACTCGTGCTAGACGAGCCAAACAACCACCTGGATCTAGAAGCCATCATCGCTCTAGGCGAGGCGCTGTATAAATTCGGCGGCAACGTCATCTGCGTGAGCCACGACCGCGAGCTCATAGATGCATTCGCTAACCGCATCATCCACCTAAAAGGCAACGGCGAAGTAGTCGATTTTAAGGGAACTTTTGAAGAATACGCCGCGATGAACGAGGGAGCTACGGCTTAAATTTTTGATTTTAGCTTTTGATTTGGCGGGTAAATTTTACGCCCGCCGAATTTATGCGGTAAATTTAGCTCGGTTTTACTGCTTGGATTTTTAATAAATTTTACTCGCGCAGACCCGCACCGCGAAAGTGGTAAATTTGGTTTGATCAAATTTGACGCCATGCTTTAAAACCTCTCTACACAAAAACGATTGTTTGAAGTCGTCTTACTTCTTTGTTAAGGGGAAAGGGGCTTAAATTGCGCTCTGCTTTGCAGTTGCGAGGCAACGCCGAAGCAAAAGAGCTCCTCACCCTCTTTAATCCCCCTCCCCCTACGATGTGAGAAGTTGCTGCACTGCGTGCAGGTTAAATTTGACGCTATCGCGTCGCGTGTTTCAAATTTGCATTTTCAAGATGTGGGTTTCGGCGGGTAAAATTTGAAGCCGAAATTTACAAATTTGACTTCAGATTTGAGCGTAAAACGATAAGGCGAAGTATCGCGAGACGATTTTTCGAG
>NZ_CALIII010000184.1 GCF_938018145.1 uncultured Campylobacter sp. | reverse complement strand
AGATGTGCGATTATACTAAAAGCCGGGGCAAAATTTATTAAAGCGGATAAAATTAGAGTAAATTTGACGGCCCTGCAAAAACAGAGCCGTCACGAGAGTTAAAATTTCTTCTTCCTCACGTCTTCGACGATAGCCTTAGCCATGTTGTCGACTTGCGCGGTTACTTCGTTAGTTCTACTTACGACGCCAACGTTGTTGTGAGTTAGCTCGTCTATCTGGGCCACAGAGCGATTTATCATATTTATGCCTTCGCTTTGCTCCTTGATGCTCTCGCTCATCTCGTTGATACTTTGAGCCAGTACGTTTGCGTTGGCTTCGATTTCGCCGAGCGATTTTTGAGTGCGTTCGGCAAGCTTGCGAACCTCATCGGCAACTACGGCAAAGCCGCGTCCATGCTCGCCCGCCCTTGCCGCCTCAATAGCAGCGTTAAGCGCTAGCAAATTCGTCTGATCAGCGATATCGCGGATAATCACGATGATATTTTTGATCTCTTCACTTTGTCTCATAACGTCGCCAGTCTTTTGACTGATGGCGTTCATCGAGCTACTCATCTGCTCGACTGCGGCGGCGCTTTCTTGTAGCGAGCTTGCTTGTACGTTAGCGCCGTTTGTGAGCTCTTTCATCGACTCGGCCAAAATGCCCGCTTTTTCTTCTAGCAACTTAGCTTGCTCTAAATTTATATTGAGCATATTCGTGATCTCTTCGCCTAGCGAGTTGATGCCTGCAGCCATCTTGCCGCTATCATCAAGCCTTTTTGTGAAGTCTTGCGCTTTAAAGCTCTCTAGCAATCTTATAACCTCATTGCTGTTTTCAGCGATCGCATCTTTTAGTGCTGCTTGAAGCTGGGCAAAAGTAGATTTTAGCTGATTTAGCGCAGGGTTAGAGGTATGCGCATCAAGAGTCGCTGTAAAGTCGCCCGCCTTTATCTTATCCACAAAAGCGTTTGCTTCTTTGATAAAGTTATTTTCAGCAGTATTTGACGCCTCTACTTTGCTTATATTTTCGTTTATAAGCGCCGCCATGACCCCAAATTCGTCCTTCGTGGCCACATTTGCTTTAAGCGGCTCTTTGGTTTCGTAGTTTAGGTATTTGAAAAACGCATCTAGCGCGCTTGATATGATACCAAGAGGCTTCAAGAAATATCCGACCATAAACACCAAGATAACGACGATAATCGCGATAAATACAAGTGAAGATACGGACTGATTTAATAAAACGCTATCTAGTATAGGATCATAATCTTCTACTGAGCTATTGGAGCAAATAAGCCAATTTGCTTTATCGTATTTTTGGCATGAAAATATTTTTTCATTACCGCCAATTTTATTCAAAAATGCTTTACCGCCGTTTTTGTTGTAGCTATTTATAACAAATTCAATAGATTTTTTTAGCTCTGGATCGGATGATAAAATATATTTACTCTCCGGATGGTAAATCAAAAGCTGAGACTCTAGGTCTATTATAGCCGCGGCGCTAGTTTTAGACTCTTTTGACCTTGCTAGACTACTTCCGACATCATCCAAATGCAAATCCGCAGCTACTACACCAACAGCTTTACCGCCTATCACGATTGATTTTGCCAACGTCAAAGTATATTTTCCGCTCGACTGAGCTACATACGGAGCCGTAAAAATAAGTTTACCCTTAGAAACACTTTGTTTATACCAAATTTTTTCTCTGGAGTCGAATTTATCCTTTTCAGGTGTCAAATTTACAAATTTAGGTCCCCTACCCTCTTGTGCGACCGCATCATAAAGCTCGCCGTTATCGGCAAAGCCTATGAAAAATTCAGGTATCTCCACTGCAACAGCCATAGTCATTAGGCGATCTTTGAGCTGATCCTTGTCCGTCATAAGATGAGGATTTTCCTCTATATATCGCGCTAGGCCTTCTACCGCAAAAACCTTCGTACCAAGATACTCTTCGGCATAAACATCCAAAGAGTGCGCGATGGCCTCCTTTGAATTTTTCGAAACGTCCAAAATAGTATTTTTAGTACTATTGTAGTTCATAGCCGCAAATATAGTAAATAGTACGGCCAATAATGCAAAAATGATAAAAGCTATCTTATTTGCAACCTTTTTCATCCAAACCCTCCTTTGGTAATTTTTATTTTGTTTTAAAATTTCTTTTTTCTCACATCTTGCGCGATGGTTTTAGCCATGTGATCCACTTCGGCGGTGACTACGTTGGTTTCGTTTGCGACCCTGACGTTTTGCTTGGTTAGCTCATCGACATGGGACACGCCTTGATTGATTAAATTTATAGCTTCGCTTTGTTCTCTGATACTTTCGCTCATTTCATTTATGCTTTGAGCCAGCACGTTTGTGTTAGCTTCGATTTCGCCGAGCGATTTTTGGGTGCGTTCGGCTAGCTTGCGAACCTCATCGGCTACGACCGCAAAGCCTCGTCCGTGCTCGCCTGCCCTTGCCGCCTCGATAGCTGCGTTTAGAGCTAGCAAGTTTGTCTGATCTGCTATGTCGCGAATAATCACGATGATGTTTTTGATCTCTTCGCTTTGTCTCATGACGTCGCCGGTTTTTTGACTGATGGCGTTCATCGAGCTACTCATCTGCTCGACTGCGGCAGCGCTTTCTTGTAGCGAGCTTGC
>NZ_CALIII010000183.1 GCF_938018145.1 uncultured Campylobacter sp. | reverse complement strand
AAATCGCACCCAAAGCGGCTTTTTAGCCACGATGCCGGCCGAGCTTAAAAGTGCGAGATATTCAGGATTTAGCAGGGTTGCGACCTTACCGCCGAAGCTGTGCCCGAAGACGATTTTAGGGCTCGCGCCAAGCTCGTCTAAAAAGGATTTCATGATTTTTGCGTAGTCTTTCGTCGCTAGCGCTCCGTGCATACTGCTCGCGCCAAAGCCCGGCATATCGACGTAAACGTGCCGCAAGTCCTTAAAATACGTGCCGAAAGCCTTTTTCATGATCTCTTTGTTTGCGCCCCAGCCGTGCAAAAATAGCGCGACGTCCTTATTTGCGGGATTTACGGTCTCGTAGCTGATGCGGTAAATTTTGCCGCCGTATTTTACCTCTTTGACCGCCATTATTCGCCGCTTCCGGCTCGTTTTTTAGCCTCATATATGCTTTGGAGCACCTCGACAGCCTCGCATAGGCGCTCGTACTCGCCCATATTTAGCAGTACGGCTTCAAATTTATTATTTTTAACGATCACGGCGCGCTTCATCTGCGCCTTGCCGACCTTGCCCAAGACGGCGCTGAAATTTCGCACCACTTCGGTTGCCGTATAAATTTCATCTTTGCTAAAAGTAGTCATTTCTGCTCTTTACGTAAAATTTTGTGTAAAATATAGCATATTATCTTTAAATTCAAATTAAAATATAATGGCGCATTATGTTCTTTAAAATTTATTTTAGAGTATTTTATGTTTTTGGCGTGAAATTTGCAAGTATATGAAAAACGGGCGGGTAAAATTGGATTAAAACTATCCGCTGCACAGAAAATAAGCGAGTCAAATTTGACCTAAAAATCGGCACTTTAGGGCTAAAATGTTACAAAACAAGCAGAGCTTTTTGCCTAGCAAGCGTAATAGCCGTCAAATTTAAAAAGCTGACGCCCGAATTTAGTAGCGATGAAAAGAATAAAAAAACCGCTAAAAACAAGCCGTCTAAAGCGGTCAAATTTACTAATATTAGGCTCGCAAAAATGCCGACGCCTTTTTACAGCTTGCCTTTTGCCGACGTTATGGAGTTGATAAATTTATAGTCAATATTTATCTCGCGCTCTTTGGGCAAGCTTGCAGCGAGTCGCTGCAGAGTCCCCTCAAAATCGTCAAATAGATAATTCGCCATGCTACCAGGGTTTGGATTGATCTCGTTTAGATAGACTTCGCCGTTTATCTCGAAAAAGTCGCAGCGTATCAGCGCCCCGTCAAAGCCGCAGTTGTAGATGCGCTCAAAGCTTTGTTTTAGCTTGGCGGCTAGCTCTGCGCTGATGTCGGCCTCGCGCGCCCTGCTCTCGTTTGAAAAGCTCATATATTTTTGCTCGTAGTCTAAAAATTCCTTCTTTTTGGGCTCTTCGATGATCGAAAATTTGATCTCTCCGTCCGCCTTGCAGCCTGCTAGATTGTACTCCTTTACGCCCTCGATAAATGGCTCGACCAGGATCTCTTTGTCAAACTCATACGCCACGTCTAGGCCGTATTCTAGCTCGCCGGCGTCTTTTATCACGCTCACGCCGATCGAGCTTCCTAGTCGGAGCGGCTTTAAGATCACTGGTAGCGGTAGGCTAGGCGCCTTTGCTCTGCTTACAACCTCGTAGTTTAGGGTTTTTACGCCCGCTTTTTGCGCGAGTAGTTTGGTTAGCTCCTTGTTGTAGCTTAGCGCGCTAGCCTCCACGCGAGGGCCGATGTAGCTAAGGCCGTAAAACTCGAGCAGCGCCGCGATCTTGCCGTCCTCGCCGTCCATACCGTGGACTAAATTTATAAACACGTCCGCCTCGATCTTCTTCTCGCTGAGTAGCCCGCCCGCGAAAAATCCGCCCTGCTTAAGAGTGAGCTTTTTGGCGTTTTTATACTTGCCCGAGCTAAAGAAATTCGCCTTCATATCGGCGCCGTTTATCAGGTAAAATTCTCTAAATTTATCGCAAAATATAAACAAAGGCTCGTTTTTTAGCACCTTTTTTAGGGCTATGGCGCTCACGATACTGATCTCGTGTTCGTAGCTTTTAGCGCCGAATATCACAGCAAATTTCATATCTTTTCCTTTTTTATGCTAGTTTTTTTAGGGCTTGTTTGACGAGTTCGCCCGTATTTTGCGCGTCGCACTCGCTAAGCGCCTTGGTTATCTTTTCTCTTTTAAAGCCAAGACTCTCAAGCGCTAGAATCGCTTCGTGCTGATGGCTAGGCAGATTTTCATCCATCGTCATCTTTGCGTCGCTAAGCTCGGCGATGATGCGTCTAGCAGTCTTTGCGCCGATGCCCGGCACCGTTTGCAGCGCCGCCGCGTCTCCGCTTTTTACCGCGTTTAAAAATGCGTTGGGATTTAAGCTCGAGCACACCGCCATCGCAGTTGCCGCGCCGATACCGCTTAGTTTTATCAGCGTCTCAAACATCTTTTGTTCGTTACTATCTAAAAATCCGTAAAGCAAATCCGCATCCTCGCGGATGATCTGCGTGATGTTTAGCTCCACGCTCTGGCCTCGCTCGAGTTTTGCTGAGCAAAAAAGCGAGATCGCCACGCCGTAGCTCACGCCGCCGGCTGTTTTTAAGATGAGATTTGCGGGCTCTTTTTTGGTTATGACGCCCTCGATCGCTTTTATCATCGTTTTCCTTTAAAATTTGCGATTATCTCTAAAATTTGATTAATTCTTGCAAAAATTTATCCGTAACCTCGCTAAAGGCGGCGTTTAGAGCCTTCATCGCGATTTCGCCCTCGTCCGCGCCTGTGTCTTTTTGCGAGCTTAGCACGACGCTTTTTAGCTCTTTGCCGTCTTTAAAAAAGCTAAACATCATCGAAATTTGCGCTTTTTGATCTTTGATTTGAAGCGTGAGTAAATTTGACTTTACGCTTATATCCGCGTTTTTAAAAGAGGGCTTAAACGCGCACTGATCGCTCGCGGCTATGATCAAATTTCGCCTCGCCATCTCGCTTGGGAGCGCTAAAAATTTGATATTTTTTAGCGGACGGATCTCGCCGTTTGCGTCTATCTTTAGGACTTCGCGGCTCTCGTACGCGCCAAAAACCCGCACCTCCTCGATGAAAACCGTTTTTTCGGGCCTATTTTCGCACTCTTTAAATTTATCATCCGCGCCGCCTAACATAAAATAATTCGTCCTAGGCGCAGGCTTTGCCAAAACGCTACAACCGCTAAAAAATAGCGCCATCGCGGCTAAAACCGTGCTTAAAATTTTCATTTTTCGTCCTTTTTCTGCGTGTCTTTAAAGAAAAAATCGTACGGGTCGTCCTCGAGTCTAAAAAGGGTATTTCTAAAATCCGAAATGAGCTTTTGAAAGCTTAGCAGCGTCCTTTCCGTCTCGTCGCCAATCGTATTTAGCGCGTCTTTCACGTCGTATTCGCCGCTTTTTATCTTTTCTGCTATCGCGGTTTGTAGATTTTTTAGCGCCTGCGCGGCATCTGTTGCCTTGGTCGTAAACGAATTTACGAACTCAAGCGTGCCCGAGGCGTTTTTTAGCGCTTTTTTTAGCTCGTTTAGCGTCAAATTTGCATTTGCCAAAACCTCGTTTGCGTTTGCGATAGTCGCGTTTATATCGAGATTTCCGGCGTTTATCTTTTTCGCGGCTTCATCAACCGAAACTAGGATAGACGAAAATTTAGCCGCGTTTTCGTCGCTTAAAAATTTATTGATATTTTTAAACGTCGACTCTAAATTTTTCGTTAGATACTCGGCTCTGTCGCCGATTTTATCAAAAAAGCTCGCCTCAAGACCGATGTAGGCCTTTTCGTTTTTATCAAAGAGCGGGCTATCCATGCTGCCGCGCGAGATATTTAGGTAGCCGATGCCAGTGATGCCCTGTATCTCCGCAGACGCCGTGCTATCGGTTCTTATCGGTATGTCTTTCCTTACAGAGAGCTCAAGCTCGATGAGGGCTTCTTTTTCGTCGGCAAAGCGGATATCCTTGACCGTGCCAGCGTCTACGCCGATAAATTTGACCGTGGAGTCCTTTTTGATGCCGCTTGGCAGGCTTGTGGTTTTGATGAAATACGACCTGTAATCATCGGCCTTTTTCCCGTATCCGCCCAGCCACCACGCCGCGATACCTAGCGCGCTCACTACTAGCACGAAAAAGAGGCCTATCAAAGTATAATTTATTTTATTTCCCACCGTTTTTCCTTGTTTTTAAAAGCTCTTCGAGCGGATTTTCGGGCATTTGCATCAGCTGCTCAAACGTCCCCTCAAAGGCTATCTTTTTATCTTGAAGTATCAAAAATCTATCCAAAATCGTGCAAATACTGTCTATATCGTGCGTTACCATCACGACCGTGACGCCAAGCGTATCTCGCAGCTCCACCACTAGCTCGTCAAAGGCGCGCGCGCTACTTGGATCAAGGCCGGAGTTTGGCTCGTCTAAAAACAAAATTTTAGGACTCAGCACCAGCGCTCTAGCCATCGCCACGCGCTTTTTCATACCGCCGCTTAGCTCGCTTGGGTATTGCAGCGCGACGTTTTCGCTAAGGCCTACTTTTTGCAGCCAAAACATCGCTATCTCGCGCATCGAACGCTCGCTCATACCGCTATACTCTTTTAGCAGGATGTAGATATTTTCCAGTACGTTCATCGAGGTATAAAGCGCGCCGAACTGAAACATCACGCTGCAAGCGAGCTTTATCTCCTGCCTAGCCGCTTCGTCTAGCGACCACAGATCGCGCCCTAGCATCTCGACCTTGCCGGCGCTTGGTTCCTTTAGATATATCATCGTTTTCATCAGCGTCGATTTACCCGTGCCGCTACCGCCCAGTAGCCCGTAAATTTCAGCCTCGTTTACGTGAAAATTTAGCCCGTCGTGGATCACTCTGTCGCCAAATTTCGTCGTTAAATCAGTCGCTTTTATTATCATTTATATGCCTAGCTGCGTGAAAATAATCGAAAACAGCGCGTCCACCATGATCACGCCAAATATCGCGTTTACAACGCTCACGGTCGTATATGTGCCCACGCTTTGGGTGTTTCCGCCGATCTGAAAGCCTCTCATGCAGCCGATAAACGCGATCACGACGCCAAAAAACGGAGCCTTAAAAAGACCGACGTAAAGATGCTTGATATCCACCTCTTGACCAAACCTCGCTAGATAGCTATCAAAGCTGATGTTTAGGTAGTTTTCCATCACGACCATCTCGCCAAAAATCCCCGCCACGTCGGCTAAAAACACAATAAGCGGCATGGCTACGATGAGTGCTATCACGCGAGGCAGAACAAGAAATTTAAACGGATCAAATCCCATCGTTTTCATCGCGTCGATCTCTTCGGTGATTTTCATAACGCCGATTTGCGCGGTAAAGCTTGACGCCAGACGCCCCGCCACGATGATAGCGGCGATGAGCGGAGCTATCTCGCGCAGGGTCAAAAGCCCCATCATCTCGACGATTATTATCGTGGCGCCGAAACTCTCGAGCAAATTTGAGCCCTGATATGCCAGCACGATGCCGATGAGAAAAGAGGTGAGGCACACGATAAAAACCGACTTTATACCCGCATCCTCAAAATAAGCCAAAATTTCCTTCACGCGGATATTTTTTAGCATAAATATCTTGCTAAATTTGACCAAAAACTCGCCCATGAAATTTAAAAACGCGCAAAATCCAGCAAAAAACGCGGTCAAATTTTTGCCGATTTGAGAGAACGGATTTTCGTGAGGTTTGGCGTCTATGATCTGCTTTATTTTGGGATTTATCTCGCTGTTTATCGAGGCGAAAATCTTTTGAGCGTGGGGAGTTAAATTTACTAGCTCGTAGTTTTTACGCGCGTTTAAAAAGGTATTTTTAAAAAAAAGCGCCGCCGCGTAGTCGAGCTCTTTTGCATCTTTAAAATTTAAAACGATTTTATTAAATTTCTTTGAGCCGATAAGCGCGGCCGTTTGGGTCCAAATTTGAGCCGGCAGCTTATAATTCCAGTCGTTTTTTAGATTTATAGTTAGCTTGCCGCCGCTTTGCTCGCACTTGTAAAATTCGCTTTCAAATTTTAAAAAAAGAGGCAAATTTAGGCCTTTTTAGCGTTATTTTTTTTCTTGATCACGTAGTCTATGTCGCCGTCCTCGGTCTCGACTTTG
>NZ_CALIII010000182.1 GCF_938018145.1 uncultured Campylobacter sp. | reverse complement strand
TACAATAAAGTAAAAAACAACCTTAGACGGTTGTTTTTTACGCAAGGAAGCCAAACTCGCAATGTTAAATTTGATCAAGTCAAATTTAACACCCTAAAGGCGCAGGTCTCGGTGCGTCAAATTCGGTTTCGTCGTAAATTTACGGCAAGCGATTTGCGCGCGTATTTTACCGCCTTTGCTAGGAAGCGGGGCGAATTTATAGCCGCGAAAGCAAAAAGCGGTAAAATGCGCTAAAAAAGGAAAATTTGCAAAATGAGCGAAAATTTACGAAATAGCAGTGCTGGCGGGCTGATTTTGGGTATAGAAAGCAGCTGCGACGATAGCTCGGTAGCGCTACTGGACATCGAGACCTTGGAGCTAAAATTTCACAAAAAAATCTCGCAGGATGCCGAGCACTGCGCATTTGGCGGGGTGGTGCCGGAGTTAGCCGCACGCCTTCATACGGCTGCGCTACCTAAAATTTTAGAGCAGATCAAGGCGGAGTTACCCCGCGTAAAAGCCGTCGCCGTCACGAATGAGCCCGGGCTCTCCGTGAGCCTAGTGGGCGGCGTCGCGATGGCAAAGGCGCTCGCCTCGTCGCTGCGCGTGCCGCTAATCGCGGTAAATCACCTCGCCGGGCACGTGTATTCGCTATTTTTATCGCAGGAGGCGCGGCTGCCTGCAGGCGTGCTGCTCGTTAGCGGCGGGCACACGATGGTGCTAGATATCGGCGCGGACGGGGCCGTGAGCGTGCTGGCTGCGACGATGGACGATAGCTTTGGCGAGAGCTTTGACAAGGTCGCAAAGATGCTGGGGCTGGGGTATCCGGGCGGCGTAGCGGTCGAAAAGGCGGCAAAGAGCGGGCGCGAGAGGTTTAAATTTACCGTGCCGCTGCTTGGCGATGCGCGCACGGCGTATAGCTTCTCGGGGCTCAAAAATCAGGTTCGCGTCGAAACCGAAAAGCTCGCCGAAAGCGGAAATCTCGGCGCACAGGATGTCGCGGATATCTGCTTTGCCTTTGAAAATACGGCTTGCAAGCATATCTTAAACAAGCTGGAAAAGATCTTTGCCGAGCGTAAATTCG
>NZ_CALIII010000181.1 GCF_938018145.1 uncultured Campylobacter sp. | reverse complement strand
GATCTGCATATAAACGCCGCCTTCTTTTAGGTTATTTCGCCAGACTACTTCCTCTAAAACGCCCTGAAAATCGCTCTTTGAAAGCGGCAAGCTTAGCTCGATCGCAGCCAAACTCCTCTCAAATCTCTCCCAAAAATCCTCCCTATCTACGAGCCGTCCGTTTAGCACAGGCACCACCTCGTAGATGCCATCGCCAAAGATAAATCCGCGGTCAAATGCGCTAACTTTAGCCGCCGCCGCGTCTATAAATTCGCCGTTTAGATATACTATTCCGTTCATTTTTTCTCCTTAAAATTTAAGTAATTTTAGCTCAAATACTCTTAAAAAAGCGTTGCTTTAAGTCCAAATTTTAGCTTGGATTACGAAGTTTTTGATATAATTGAGGCTAAATTTAAGGATAATCACAAATATGAAAAATAACGCGCTAAAAAATTTGATTCTAGAAAATATCTTTGTTATCTCGAAACAACCCGTGCTGTTTCGCGATCTACTCGAGGCAAACTGCCTTTTTAACGAAGGCATGTTGATTGATCCTGCCAAGCTAAATTTTAAATTTCGCTACGCAAGAACTTACCTAGTTTACGGGCTTTTGTGCTTTGTCGTGTTTTTTATTTTACTGCTTTTGACGCATCATATTTTTACCAAGCTTGACTTTCACCTCTCGATCGTTAGCGCGGTAGTAGGCACTTCGGCCGTTTTTATCGGCTTTGATATGTTTAAAATTTGGGCGAGAAAAGCCGTTAGCAAGGAGCTCATAAAAAAGGCTTGGAGCGTGCATTTTCCGTATTTTAGCTATGAAAAATACTCCACCAAAGTCGAGATGATCTATAACGAAGCGGTAAAAAACGAAATCCCGCGCAAGGACCTGGAGCAATACGTCCTAGAGCGCCTAGTCGCGCAGTCTGAGGCTGGGATTTAGCTATTGCAGGATGAGCGGGTCTAAAATTTGATTTTTGTATTTCATTCTTTCAAGCTTTAGGCGAAGCTCTCTATTTTCTTCGAGCAAGACGTCGCGTTTGCCGCTTAGATCGCCGATTTCGCGACTGATGTAATAAATTTGATTTGTGATGTAAATTTTAGGCAAAAACAAAGCAAGCGCGATAAAAAGCCCGAGATACGCCGTCGCTAGCGTTTTGTAGTCTAAATTTCGTTCCTTTTTTTGCTCGCCGCCGCTAAACTCTAAAACCTCGTTTTTATCTTGCATTTTTACCTCTTGAAATTTTAAAAATCCTCATTTTTGCGCAGCTTGAGCGCGGATTTGCCTTGACTTCGGCAGCGCTTGGCGTTACCGCTTTTTTGCTCACGATTTTACCCAGCGCGTTATTCCCTCCGCACGTGCATCTAAGAGCTTGCGGCGGACAAATGCAGCTTTGTGCCCACTGCCTAAATTTATTTTTTACGATACGATCTTCTAGCGAATGAAAGCTGATTATCGCCACAACACACTCGTCGATCTGCGAATCCTCGATGCTTTGTAGCAAATTTTGCAGTTCGCCTAGCTCGTTGTTGACTTCTATTCTGATCGCTTGAAAAGCTAACGTCGCCGCGCTAACGCTGCGTCCGTTTACGCCCTTTAGCCCGATTATTTGTGCGAGGCGTTCGGCGCTTTTTATCTCGCCGTTTTGCCTGGCTTCTATGATTTTAGCGGCAAATTTAGCCGGATTTGGTAGCTCGCCATAGTCAGCAAATATACGCTCTAGCTCTCGTGCACTATAAGAATTTACAACGTCGTAAGCTGAAAATTTAGCCTGCGCGTCCATGCGCATATCTAAATTTTCGCTCTTTAGTCCAAAGCCGCGCTCATTTTTATCTAGCTGTAACGACGAAACGCCGATATCAGCTAGGATACCGCGGATTTGCCCCTGCTCTACTTTGCCCAAAATTTCTGAAAATTTACTCTTAAAAATTTGCGCTCTTTGACCGAATTTTTTCAGTCTTTCGGAGCTAAATTTGATCGCTTCTTCATCTTGATCGCAGGCTATCAAATTTACGTTTTGATTTTGCTCTAAAATCGCGCTGGAATGCCCGCCGTATCCGAGCGTACAATCGACAATCGCGCCGCTTTTTATATCCGCAAAAGCTTGCAAAACTTCATCAAGTAGCACGGGAACGTGTGGGGAGTTCAAATTTAGCCTTTATTTTTTGTGTATAATAACAAAAAAAGTTTATAAAAGGTTAAAATGGACTTAAAATACTGCGCAAGCGAGATCAGCAACATCGCTCTTTCGATGTTTAGAAAAAACTTTTTCGGCGTCTTTCACGGCTCTATTTCGGCTAGAATTCAGCACGACTCTTTTTTGATAAATAAAAGAACGACGATTTTTGATAATCTTAAAGAGGAAGATCTCATAATGCTAAACTCAAAAAGGGATTACCGCTGGAACGATGCGAGCATAGACGCGGACATCCACCTAAATATATACAAAAATATAAATGAAGCCAAATATATCTGCTACGCCATGCCGCCATACCTAACGGCTTATACTTTGGGGCATTCTTTTATCCGTCCGAGGGATTATTTTGGTTATATCAAACATCACGAGATCCCGATCTATGATCCAAAACAGTTTGACGACTGGTATGAGCGCGCGGATACGGAAATTTATCGTTACATGTTAGAAAATAAAACTAACATAATGGTTATCAAAGGATACGGCGTATACGTGCATAGCAGGACCTCGTATCAGCTGGCAAAAGACGTCGCAATCCTTGAAAATACGTGCAAATTGCTAAGCGTAGCTCACCTCTACGAGTAGGAGTGCAACTAACGTTTTTAAAAATGTTAGTAAATTTTTTGAAATTTTATCGATAAAAAGCGCGTTTTTAAGGTGATATTTACGAAATTTCAGTAAAATAATGCATAAAATTTTTATAAATTTGAAGGAACTAGATGATAACTTGGATGCAAAAGCATAGAAAATACCTCGTCGTGACGATCTGGGTGAGCACGATAGCCTTCGTCGGAGCGGGCTTCGTCGGATGGGGAGCATACGATCTAAATGCGAGCAGAGCTAGCTCGGTAGCTAAGGTCGGACACAGAAATATAAGTATCCAAGAGTTTCAAAACAGATACGGTCAGCTTCACGCATACTATAGTCAGCTTTTTGACGGGCAGCTAAGCGATGAAAAAGCAAGCGAGCTAGGCATCGAAAATTTAGCTTTAGAGGCGTTAGTAAACGATGCTATGCTTTTAAATTTCGCAGATGACTTAGGGCTTGGCGTAAATGACGAAGATATAGTAAAATACATCATCGCCGATCAAAACTTCCACTCAAACGGTAAATTTGACAAAGAACTCTACAAAAATACACTAAAAAGAGCTAGAACCACCGAAAGCGAATATGAAGAAAGCCTAAAGAACGTAATACTTTTAGATAAGCTAAGACATGCTCTAAATTTACCTGCAAATGCTCAAGATATAGATATGCTAACGGCTAGCTTTTTGATGCAGGATAAAATTTCGATGCAAGTTGTGGAAGCTGGCGCGGACGAAATAAAAATAGATGAAGATGCAGTAAAAAAACTCTGGGAAGAGCATAAGAACGAATATAAAACTATGACCGAATTTAAACTCGATACCAAATTTATCCCAGCTATATCAAGCGATGCAAACACTAACGAACTAACAGAATTTTACAACGGGAACAAAAACGAGTACAAAGACAGTGACGACAAAATAAAAGAATTTGAAGCCGTCAAAGATGAAGTCCTAAAAGACTACAATCTCAAACAAACTAAAAAAGTCGCCCTTGAAGAGTATCTAAAAATCAAGAAAGACGAGAAACAAGCAGATGTCTCGATAGCTACATTTGAAGATAATGCAAGCTTACCGATGGACGAACTAAAACTAGCAAAAAAAGGCGACACTCTAAAGCCGTTTGAATACGAAGACGGCTATATGATAGTAAAGGTAAAAGATATCGTAGCGCCAAGAGTAATGAGCTTTGACGAGGCGAAAGATCAAATTTTAGAGCTTTACAAAGAGCAAAAAACGAAAGAAGTCGTAGAAGCAAAAGCAAAAGAGTTGCTTGAAAAAGGATTTCAGGGTACTGATATAGGGTTTGTTAGTAGAGATACTGTGAAGGCCGAAGGTGGGTTAAGCGAGGGCGAGTTTAATATATTTGTCAATCGCCTTTTTGAAAAAGGCGGCAAAAAGGGCTATGTATTGCTTGGCGACAAGGCTGTAGTTTACGAGATAGCGGAACAAAAACTAACAAACACCGAAAAAGAGAAAGAATATAAAGAGATAATAACTCAAAACGTGGGTTTCTTGAAAAATAACGAGCTTATCAGGGATTTGAGCGGTGCGCTTTCTAAGCGCTATAAAGTAGAATATTACGTTAGTAAAAAGTAAAATATTTTAAAAAGGTATTGAATTGGGTACTAAAATTTTAGGTATCGACGTAGGTTCCGTTCAAATTTGCGCTGTCATAGGGCAGCATGATGAGACAGGGCTTAAAATAATCGGAATAGGAACCGCAAAAACTCAGGGCATAAAAAAAGGCGTCATAACAAACATCGAACTAGCTTCAAAATCAATAAAAAGCGCCTTAATAGACGCTCAAAGGATAGCCGGTACTCGCTACGAAAAAGTAGTAGTGTCGATCTCTGGAGCTTATACAAAAAGCGTCGAGAGTAACGGCGTAGTAAACGTGCCGACATACGAAATAGGTATAAAAGAGATCCACCGCTCAATGTCCGAGTCCGAGCGAAGAGCGCAAATCCACAGCGACTACGAGAAGCTACACATACTTCCTTATAATTTCAAAGTAGATGACCAAGAGCATATAGAAGATCCTTTGGGTATGAACGGTAGCAGGCTCGAGGTGCAAACGCATATCATAATGGCGCAAAAATCATCTCTGAGCAACCTCAGAAAAGCGTTAAATTTGGCTGGAGTCGAGCCTGATAATATCGTACTTTCCAGCTACGCTTCGGCTATCGCGACGCTAAATCAAGATGAAAAGGATTTGGGCGTAGCATTTATAGACATGGGCGGCGCAACGTGCAATATGCTGGTTCATTCCGGAAATTCGATAAGATATAACGAATTTCTAGGTATCGGCTCGGCAAATATCACAAACGACCTTTCTGCCGCACTTCATACGCCTATTTTAAAGGCTGAGGAAATAAAGCTAAGCTACGGCTCTCTTATAAATAAAGCAAACGAACTAGTCGAAATCCCTCCGATAAACGATGATGGAAAGACGCAAGAAGTATCTCTTGACGTTATCTCAAACGTAATTTATGCAAGAGCCGAAGAGACCCTCATGATACTAGCCAAGATGCTGGAAGACAGTGGATATAAGGCTTCGATAGCTGCAGGCGTGGTGCTCACAGGCGGTATGACTAAGCTTGAGGGCATCAGGGAGCTTGCATCGGTTATATTTGACAACATGCCGGTTCGTATAGCAAGGCCGAAAGAGATGGAAGGTCTTTACGAAATTTTACGAGATCCGGCAAATTCTTGCGCGATCGGACTTTGTATGTACGGCGCAGGCTACTTTACGCCTTACGAGATCGACTCTGAAAAGAAAATGCGCTTTAAAGACGAAGCAATTTTAAGAAATAAAAATTTAAAAAATATAGTAGATGATTCAAAATCCAAAAATAAAGATGATGCCAAAAAGTCTGACGAAAACGGAGAGAAAATTTTTAACGGAACGGTTTTAGACGACAACTATATAGATGATTTAAGAATAGACGATGAAAGAACTTTACAAGACGA
>NZ_CALIII010000180.1 GCF_938018145.1 uncultured Campylobacter sp. | reverse complement strand
AATTGAGCGTGCGCTAGGCATATAGCCTGCGGAGCGAAAATTTTGCAAAATCTCGGAAAAGCACTCGCGAGACAAGCCGAAAAAGGAGAAAAAGTGAAAAAAGCGGTTTGCATAATGAGCGGCGGCATGGACAGCACGCTGTGCGCCGTCCTCGCCAAACGCGCAGGCTACGAGATCATCGCGCTGCATTTTGACTACGGACAGCGCACGATGAAGCGCGAAAAACTAGCGTTTGAGCAGATCTGCGAGCGTATCGGCGCGCTAAAAAAGGTAAATTTAGACGCTCATTTTATAGCAAACATCGGCGGCAACGCGCTAACGGACGAGAACCTCGCCATCCGCAAAGACGGCGCCAAAGCCGACACTCCTAGCACCTACGTGCCGTTTCGCAACGGCATCTTTATCTCTATCGCCGCCGCGCTAGCCGAAAAAGAAGGCGCGCAGGCGCTATATATCGGCATCGTCGAGGAGGACGGCTCGGGCTACCCCGACTGCACGGCGGACTTCATCGCCAAGATAGAAAGCGCCGTAAATGCCGGCACCTCAAAGGACTTTAGCCTGCGCATCGTCACGCCGCTAGTAAATTTAAGCAAGGCTGACATCGTGCGAAAGTCGCTGGAGGCTGGCTCGCCGCTGGAGCTAACCTGGAGCTGCTACGAGCGCGAGGATGAGGCGTGCGGCGAATGCGACAGCTGCCGCCTAAGACTGCGAGGATTTGAGCTCGCGGGCGAAAAAGATAGGATAAAATACGTAAATTTAAAATAAAATTTCTAAAAATCGGCTTGAGCCCGTCCGCAAATTTAATACGAAATAAATTTATCCGCCAAAACGCGGCAACCGTCATGCCGCCGTTTTTGTTCGGTAAATTGGGTTGCGACGTCGGTTTTACGGATTTTAGAGGACAAGTATTTTGCAATATCCGCTTTAAAGGACGGAAAAACCTTCTTTAAATTTCTCTCGTATCTGTGCCGATACTCCAACCGCCTGCACAAAGTAGCCGCGGCATGCCTCGCAGGGGAAGCACTATTTGAACGCTTTACTTAAAAACTCGCAGGGCAAGCTCTGCCGATTTACGCATTTTTTCGCCAAATTTATCGGTAAATTTGCGGTTAGAAAGTAAATGGTTTTAGGGGTTAGACCAAATTTGTAGCAGATAAGGGCGAAAATACGCGCTAAATTTGAGTTTTTATAAAATTTCGCCAAACAAATCAGGCTCTGGCGAGCTCAAATTTAGCATCGCTTCAAGCTCCTCTTTTTGGCATTTAACGAGCGCGTAGTGAAAATTTGAAAGATTTTTTAGCTCGGCAAGATCCTTAAATCTCATCGTAGCCGCCGCGCCTCCCGCAAAGTCCTCCGGCACGCATATCTCGATGCCGCCGCTAAAATTTCGCTCTAAAAATGCCGCTTCCATATCAAAAAGCTCATCGTCGCTCTCTGCGATAAAAGCCTGAGAGCTCGCGCCAAAAGGCACGACGCGAAAATTTTTATTTATAAAAACTGGCTCGAAATGCCCCAAATTTCGCGTGTCGCCAAGCTTGAAAGAAAAGCCCGCGCGGATCAGATACTTTAAGAGCCCGCACAGATAGTGCGTGAAAACTTTTGGGAAATTTAAGTTTGGATAGTAAACGCCCTCGCAAACGACGCTAG
This sequence comes from uncultured Campylobacter sp., assembly GCF_938018145.1. GTDB lineage: Bacteria > Campylobacterota > Campylobacteria > Campylobacterales > Campylobacteraceae > Campylobacter_A. The sequence goes on along the minus strand of NZ_CALIII010000180.1, from coordinate 3,472 downwards.
AGGCAAACAGCGAGCCGCCCTGCGCGCAAACCGCGTCCACGTCGCTAAAAACGGTGTCGTATAGCGGCGCGATCTTGGATAAAATTTTAAGATCGTCCGTGAAAAATAGATCGCCCACGCCCGCTTTCATTATCTTTATAAAAAGTCGCGTCGCATCCTCGGGCAGCAAGTTAGCTGCGTTGCCATCGGCGTTTTTACCCAGGCTCATACGAGCGAGCAAGGCCTTTTGCACGGGATTAACGGAGCAAAATTTGAGATTTTTGTAGCTAGCCTCAAAGCGCATCAGTCGCATCAGCGCGGCGCTCAGGCTATCGACCTTTATAAAGGCGACCTCGGGATCGATGACCTCGCATCTTTGCTCGACGAGCACGGCATAGGCGCCGTTTGCGACGGCCGCGGCTATCTCGTCCGCGCCTGCGCCAAGCCCGATGTAGGCGTAGCCCTGACGCACGTTTTTACTCTCAAACGCAAAGCCCTCCACGGCGCTGACGCTTGGTTTATTTAGCGCTTCGCCGTTGATGAGGCGCCTTAGGTTTTCGATATTCACGCCGTTTTAGCCTATTTCTGAGCCGTTTTTGACCGCAGCCATCGGCGCGATGAGGCACAGCGACCCGTCCTCGGCGCTAAGGATCATGCCCTCTGATATGTGGCCGAAAATTTTAGCCGGTTTTAGGTTTGCCAGCACGCAGACCTGCTTGCCGACGAGGTCCGCCGGAGCGTAAAATTTAGCTATGCCCGATAAAATTTGACGCGGCTGCTCTTCGCCAAGATCGATCTTAAATTTAAGTAACTTCTCGCTACCTTCGATATTTGAGCACTCAAGCACGGTGCCTACTTTTATGACGCATTTTTTAAAGTCGTCGATTTTGATCTTCGCGTCCGATTTTTCTTGCGGCGCGGCGGCGGTTTTGGCAGGTCCGCTCACGCTTGGCACCGCAGTAGCCATCAGCTCTTTTTCGATTTTTGGGAAAAGCGGCTGCGTTTTTTGCGCTTTAAAGTCCAAAATTTCGTTGTTTAGGATGATTTTTTCATAGGTGGCGGTCGAGATCTCAAAGCCTAGCGTCTGCGCGATCTTTTCGCAGGTTTTTGGCATCGCAGGGCTTAGTAGCACGGCCACGCGAGCTAGCAGGTTCGCGCACAGCGACACGAGCGCGTTTGCTTCGTCTTTTTTGCCGTTTTTGATTAGATTCCACGGCTCAAATTTAGCTATGCTCGCGTTTGCGAGCGTTAGCGCCTTAAAGAGCTCCTCAAGGTAGCGGTTTGTGGCGAAACTCTCTAAATTTTTGATAGCGTTTTGCAGGTATTCGTTGCCGCTATCCAAAACCTCGCCGTAAAATTTGCGTAAATTTTCGCCCTTTATCTCAAAGTCCGAGTATTTTTCGCTCATGCCGACTATACGGCTTAAAAGATTGCCCAGATCATTGCTAAGCTCGGAGTTTATGCGCTCGATCATCGCCTTTTGCGAAAAGTCGCCGTCCTGCCCAAACGGCACTTCGCGTAGCATAAAGTAGCGGAAATTTTCCAGTCCGTACGCGTCTGCGACCTCGCTTGGATTGATGACGTTGCCCTTGCTTTTGCTCATCTTTTCGCCGTCTCTCGTCCACCAGCCGTGAGCCGCGATGCAGCGAGGCAGCGGCAGATCAAGGCTCATCAAAAACGCCGGCCAGTACACCGCGTGAAAGCGCAAAATGTCCTTACCTACTACATGCGTCGCGCCCTTCCAATAGCACATCTTGTCATCGCCGAGCGTGTAGCCAAGCGTGCTAAGGTAGTTTATGAGCGCGTCTAGCCAAACGTACATCACGTGCTTTGGCTCGTTTAGGCTCGCGGGCAGTTTGATGCCCCACTCAAAGCTCGTGCGCGTGATCGAGAGGTCGCGCAGGCCGCCTTTTACGAAGCTGATGACCTCGTTTTTCTTGCCGCGCGGCACGATACAGTCCTCGTTCTCCTCATACCATTTTAGCAGCGCGTCTTGGTATTTTGATAGTTTGAAAAAATAGCTCTCCTCTTTGACCAAATTTGTCGGCCTGCCGCAGTCCGGACACCTCTCATCCTCTAAAAGCTGAGTCTGCGTAAAAAAGCTCTCGCAGCTAACGCAGTAGTACCCCTCGTACTCGCCCTTGTAGATGTCGCCTTTTTGATACATTTTGAGAAATGCATTTTGCGCCGTGAGCTTGTGATAGTCGTCGGTCGTGCGGATAAAATGATCGTAGCTAATCTCAAATTTATCCCACAGCTCCCTAAATTTAGCGCTTATCTCATCGGCGTAGGCTTGCGGCGTGTAGCCCTTTTTTGCGGCGGCTTGCTCGATCTTTTGTCCGTGCTCGTCGGTGCCGGTCATAAAGTACGTATCATCGCCCTTTAGCCTAGCAAATCTCGCCATCGTATCGGCGATCACGGTCGTGTAGGCGTGTCCGATGTGCGGCACGTCGTTTACGTAATAAATCGGAGTCGTAATATAAGTCGTGTTCATATCTTTCCTTTTTAAATTTAAAAATCAAATCCGCCGCCGTCGCCTTTAGACATCGAGCTATATACGGCATCTACGTAGTTTTTGCGGGTTTTGCACTCAAACATCGCCTCGCAGGCAAAGCACGAGCTTAGCCCTTTTTCGCGCTGACAGGCTTGCAAAATTTCTCTTTGGCGGTCAAGCTCCAGCTCAAATTCGTCTTTTTGAGTTACGTCCGCTGCGTGCTCGCTCATTTCGTGCTTCCGTAAAATTTATGCAGTAAATTTATCTCGTCTTTGGAGCCAAAAAAGCAAGGCGTGGTTTGGTGGATTTTTTCCACTTTCATATCAAAAAGCGTCGCCGAGTATCCGTCGCTAGTCGCACCGCCCGCGCGCTCGTAGATGAAGGCAAACGGCAGCACCTCAAATAGCGCTCTTAGCTTGCCATTTGGCGCGTCTGTCGTAGCCGGATAGCTAAATAGCCCGCCGCCTTTTAGTAAAATTTGATGCAGGTCGCTAACCATGGCGCCTGAGTATCTGAGGCGATACCCCTGCAAAAACAGCTCGCGGATAAATTTAGCGTGAGTTTCGCTCCAGCCCTTTTGCGTCGCGCCCGTAGCGTTTAGCTTACCTTTTTGCGCGAGCGCTAGATTTTTGATAAATTTAAACTCGCCGTCCCTGCCCAGGCGGTAAAGCACGGGAGCCGTCTCGCCCTCGCAAAGCACGAGCTCCAGGCGCGGGCCGTAAACGACGTAGGCGGCGGCTTTTAGATTTTGCGGCGTTAGCTCATTTTCGTAAATGCCAAAAATCGAGCCGATGGAAAAATTTACGTCCACCAGGCTAGAGCCGTCTAGCGGATCGTATGCGACGATAAATTTCGCGTTCTCGTTTAGCGCCAGCATATCCTCTTTTTCTTCGCTAACGAGCGCTTTTACGCAGGCTAAATTTGCAAACTCGGCCGTGATGATCTCGTCGCTTCTCACGTCTAGCTTTAGCTGCGTGTCGCCCGTGGCGTTGGCGTGAT
>NZ_CALIII010000179.1 GCF_938018145.1 uncultured Campylobacter sp. | reverse complement strand
ACCGCGAGCTTCTAGCCAAGGGTGCTGCGATCTACGCAGAATCAATAAAAGTCGTGATAATTAAAAGCGGCTCGGGCAAGCTCTCGTTTTTCGAGGACGGCGAGGAGTTTATCGTCTATCACCTCCAAAAAGACAACATCTCGATCATAGACGACGTGTGCGTGCTAGAGATCCTAGAGGACAGCGAGATCTACTCGATCGATGCGGACGACATGGGCGAACTGCTAAAAAACGAGAGATTTGCCAAAGCATACGCCGACACGCTCGTAAATATCTCCTTGCTGCAGCGCCAAATCATAAAATCGATACTGTTTGAAAGCGCAAAGGGGCGCATAGCAAACTTCCTCGTCGAGCTCGCCGCCGAGCAAAATTTGACGCAAAACGGCTACCACTACGTCTTTTTGCCGTTTTCGCTAAAGGTGCTTTCAAGCTTCGTCGGACTCAAGCGCCAAAGCGCAAGCACGGCGTTTAACGAGCTTATAAAAGACGATATCATCAGGCGCATAACTCCGCATGAGTTTTTGATAGTGGATTATGAAAAGCTGCAAAGCTATACGAACTAAAATTTAAATTTGCACACCAAAAACCGCACGGCAAAAACGCTAAATTTGAGTTTTTAAATTTAATGTAGTTAAATTTGTAAATTTAGCAAGATGTGAGATAGATATTCAAGATAGAATAGGCGTAGTTTAACTTTAAAATTTTAACCCGTGAGGGAGCGGACTCGTCGTCCGTAACCGAAACGGGTTTAAAATTTTAAAGCTTGAAATCCGTCATTTATGGGGAATTCTAGGCCGGTAAAAGGTTTTGATTAGTGTCGGCAGTAGCACTAGCGCCCCTAGCAACATCATTATCATAACAAGATCTGTTAAAAGTCCAAAATATATCGTCGGGATAAAGTTGCTCGTTACCATAATGCTAAAGCCAAGGATGATCGCAAACGAGGTGTAGTACATCGCGTAGCCGATGCTGGCGTGCGAGGCCTTGATCGACTCGGCGACGTTTTTGCTGCGAAGCTCGATTTTTAGGCGGTGGATGTAGTGGATGATGTCGTCCACGCCGATGCCTATGCTGATAGCCGCTATCGTAATGCTCATGATATCAAGCGGAATGCCCATCACGCCCATGACGCCAAATACCGCGCAAAGCGGGATCAAATTTGACGTGATAGCGATGGCGGCGAGCTTGATGCTTTTAAAAATAATGCAAAAAACGATAAAAAGCGACAAGATAACAAAACCGAAAGAATCCACCTGCGAGGCGATGAGGCTTTGAAGGAGGTTGTTATAAAGCACCATCGCTCCGCTAACTTGAACGCTTGCATTGTC
>NZ_CALIII010000178.1 GCF_938018145.1 uncultured Campylobacter sp. | reverse complement strand
TTTTCAGAGATCTCTTGCAGTAGCTTAGTATTATCCACTGCGTTTATGTCGTTTGCGATGGCGCCTAGCACGCCTGCTATGTGATTTGTCGGGTCTAGGTGATAGCTCATGATAAAGTGCTTTGCCGCCATGCTAAAGTTGCCCAGCTGCGCGTAGCTAAGCGCTAGGTCGTAGTGTAAAACCGAGTGTTCGGGATAGAGCGAGATGAGCGAGGCAAACTGCGCGTTGGCCTGCTTTAGCTTGTAGTTTAGGGCGTTTGCGATGGCTGATGAGAGCTCTAAATTTACCTTTGAGAGCGCGCCGCTAGCGTTTAGGTAGTTGCCCGCTGCGCTTGCATCGTCCAAAAATAGGCTCACGCCGCCTTTTCTTATGTAGTTTATCGTTTGGTTCGGGTCAAAAACCTTATAAGGCGCGAAGTAAAACAGCGTCTCATATCGTTTGGTTTTATCGAAAAACAGGTCGTTTCTAAAGTGCGCTTGAGCTAAATTTACGTCAAAAAGCTCTGGCTTTAGTATCGTTTTGATCGGAAAATTCGCGTTTAAAAACAGCGGATCCTCGTGAAATACGGCCTTTATTTCATTTGTCGCCGCTTCAAATTTGCCGTCTTTTAGGTTTATGATGGCTATCATAGAGTTGATTTTATTTGAGTCACCGCCCTTGTTTAGCGCTAAATTTAGCCTATTTCTGGCCTTTTCGTACTGTCCGAGCCTCGCGTAAAGCATACCAAGCGCCAGGTCTGCGTCAAATTCCTTTTGCGCTTCTAGCTTTTTTATCGCTTCGGCATCGTCGCCGATAAAGCTTAAAATTTTAGCCGCGAGGTAGTCGTATCGGTCTTTATAGTAGCCATTTTCGGCGTGAGAGAGAGCCGCTAGAGCCTCGATGTATTGGCCTTTATAGTAGTTTATGAGCGCGTAGTAGTAGTTGTATAGCGGAGAGTCTACCTCCTTGTACAAAAACGAATTAGCGAGATTTATATAATAGTTAAAATTTTGCTCGTTTTTTAGCTCCAGCGAGCTAACCGCGGCATTTATGGCGCTAACGGCGACGTTTTCGTTATTGTCGATAGCTTTTTTAAAGCTTTTTAGTGCGTCTTCAAATTTGCCCTGTCTCATCTGCGAAACGCCGAGATTATAGTTTGAGAGGCTTTGGTTATAAACTGCGATGTTTTCGTAGATTTTCAGCGCCTCAAATTTATTGCCCTTTTCGTAGAGTAAATTTGCCTTAGCGATCATGTCGTCGATCTTTGAGCTGCCGAATTTTTGCGACTCGTAGTGCTCCTCGATGTCTTTTACGATCTGTTTTTCGTCTATCGGCGGCTTTTTCTCGCCCCTAAAAACGAAAAATAAAACTACGGCCAAGATGATGACGGCCGCGCCGGCTCCGCCGATGATAAAAAGCTTTTTCTTGCTTTTTTTGGCCTCTTCTTGCGCGTCTGCTGGCTGCTCAAAGGCTACGGGCTCTAGCTCGTCAAGCGAGACTAAACCGTCGCTATCGCCGTCTTCTTGCTCATCGAGCGAGTCGGTTTCTTCGTCTTGATCAAAATCGGCCTCTTCGAGGATTACTACGTTTTCGTCGTCGTTTTTCGCCACTAAATGTACCTTTTAAGAACTTCGGGGATCTCGATGCTGCCGTCTGCTTTTTGGTAGTTTTCCATTATCGCTATGAGCGTCCTGCCTACGGCTAGGCTCGAGCCGTTTAGGGTGTTTACCAGAGCGTTTTTCTTGCCGTCTTTGTAGCGGATTTTGGCTCTGCGAGCTTGGAAATCGCGCGTGTTTGATACCGAGCTTATCTCGCGGTATTTGTTTTGTCCGGGTAGCCAGACCTCGAGGTCTATCGTCTTTGCCGCGCTAAAGCCAAGATCTCCGCTACAAAGCAACATGTGGCGGTGTGGCAATCCAAGGCTCGTTAGCAAATCGCTAGCGCACGCGACCATCTCGTCAAGCATCTGCGCGCTTTGCTCTGGAGTCGTGATAGCTACGAGCTCGACCTTTTCAAACTGATGTTGGCGGATCATTCCACGCGTGTCGCGTCCTGCCGAGCCCGCTTCTTTACGAAAGCACGCCGAGTAGCAAGTCATCTTTATCGGTAGGTTCTCGACGGGTAAAATTTCATCGTTATATAGGTTTGTTACCGGCACCTCGCTAGTAGGGATTAGATATAAATCCTCGCCCTGAGCTTTATATAGATCGTCTTCAAATTTAGGCAGCTGTCCTGTGCCGTAAAGCGTGTTTGCATTTACCAAAAACGGCACGTTAACCAGCTCAAAGCCGCGCGCGTTGTTAAAGTCGATCATGTAGTTAACTAGCGCTCTTGATAGGCGCGCTCCCATGCCCTTTAGCACGCAAAAGCGCGAGCCTGAAAGCTTAACTCCGCGCTCGAAATCAAGCCAGCCTAAACTCTCGCCAAGCTCGTAGTGTTCCTTTGGGGCGAAGTCAAATTTGGTAGGCTCCAGTACCGTTTTTACGCAGACATTGTCATCCTCGTCGGCGCCAAACGGCACGTCGTCGTCGGTGATATTAGGCACGCAGCTTGCGATGTTTTCGAGCTTTTCCTCGTATGCGCGCACGATATCGGCGGCATCGCCCATCGCGGCTTTGTTTAAATTTAGCTCGTTTTTTAGCTCGTCGGTGTTCTCGCCGTTTCTAGCCTTTATGCCTAGCTCTTTGCTCTTAGCGTTTTGGATCGCTTGGAAATTTTCTAGCGCTTGACGCTTGGCTTTTAGCTCGTTAAACGTCGTCAAAAGCTCGTTTAAAACCTCGGGCTTTACGTTTTTTCCTTGTAATTTTTTTACGAACTCGTCGTAGCGAGTGTCGAGTAGTTTTAAATTTATCATATCCTCTCCTTAAACCATAAACATAACTTTAGCAAGTATCACGATGACCGCAGCCGCCGCAAACGCAAACGGATGAATGTTGCCCAGCGGACTAGGGCGCTTTAGTATAAATTTGCACGTGAGATTGGTCGCGACCGCCGCAAATATCAGTAGCGCTAAAATAACCTTTATCATCAAG
>NZ_CALIII010000177.1 GCF_938018145.1 uncultured Campylobacter sp. | reverse complement strand
GCCTCCTTGTTTTTTTATTTTTATCTTACCTTCTGCGTTCTTTTTTTGTTTTTAAATTTATTTTGCCGCCAAATTTACGGCAGTTTTATCTATTTTTACTTTCAGAAAAATCATCGCAACTTTGCCGTTAAATTTACCGTATCTCAAAGCCAAGCAAATTTGACACCAAACAAGCCGTCAAATTTCACCGTTTTTGACTTTCAAAACCTCAGCCAAATTTATCGCCGTAGCCGTAAATTTAGCTCAAATTTTACTCGCTGTCCAAGCTAGCAATCGGCGGCAACGAGAGTTTAAATTTATTCGCTCTCATCCTTGAAAATACAGTCGAGACGAGTTTTGGATCAAATTCTCGCGCCAGTTCTGCCTCGCTTTTACTCTGCGCCAGACGCAAGACCTCATCCAGCCGCTCGTAGCTATAGCCTATATCAGCCTCGTCGCTTTGCCCTTCCCAAAGGTCGGCAGACGGGGCTTTTGCGATGATTTTTTCATCGATGCCTAGTTCGCGCGCCAGCTCGTAAATTTCAGTCTTAAAAAGCTCGCCGATCGGATTTAGCGCGCACGCCATATCGCCGTAGATCGTGCCGTATCCAAGAAGGCGCTCGCTTTTGTTGCTAGTACCCACGACTAGCGCGTTTACCTTTGCCGAATAGTCGTAAAGCAGGCACATCCTGGCTCTTGCGCTTAGATTTCCCATGCGCAAATTTGACAGCGGCTCGCCGATTTGCGCGGTAAAGCTATCCAAAATCGGCTGGATTTCGATGATTTTATGCGTTATTTTTAGATCTTCGCAAAGCTTTAGCGCGTCGCTTAAATTTCGCTCGTTTGAGTACTTCGTCGGCATCAAAAGCGCATGCGTTTCAAAGCCCGTGCGCGCGCAAAGAGCGGCTACGACGGCGGAGTCTAAACCGCCGCTAACGCCCAAAACAAAGCCCCTTGCGCCACTTTTTTCAAGGTAGCTCGCCAAAAACTCGGTTAGCTTCAGGCTGATTTGCGAATAATTTTTCATAACGATTATCACCGATAAATTTAATTTCTAAAATATTATACAATCTTTTTATAAAATTTAACTTTTAAGCTTAAAGAATATACAATTTATTTTAATTAAATTTTATAAAAGGACAAACGTGAAAATTTTTTCAAAACCATGCGGAGATTATCAAACCAACTGCTACGTAGTATCCAAAAACGGGCGCGATATTATCATTGATCCAGGTCAAGATTCATATGACTTTGTCGTAAAAAATTCACACGCGCCACTCACTATTTTAAACACTCACGGGCATTCCGATCACGTTCTTGACAATGTTAGCTTAAAAAATTTTTTTAATGTTCCGGTTTACATCCACAAAGACGATAATTTCATGCTTCATGACGATCTTTGGGATGCGGGTCAGCAGCCGATGTATGACGCGATCTGCGTAGGCGGAGCGAAATTTGAGGACGTTAAATTTAACATAGAAGACTTTGATATCGAGTTTATGCACTTTCCGGGGCATACGCCCGGATGCTGTATGGTGCGCGTGGACGACGTTATCTTTAGCGGAGATTTTTTGTTTAGAGGCTCGATCGGACGCTATGATTTTCCGTTTTCAAACGCCGAGGATATGCGCCAAAGCTTGCTAAAATGTAAAAATTTGCAAGGCGATTTTGTACTGTATCCAGGCCATGGCGACAAAACGACGCTAAAAGCCGAGCGAGCAAATTTAGACTTTTGGATAAATATGATCGGTAGGGAGATGAAATTTTAACGGGTCAAATTTGAGCTTTTAAGATTTTTAAAAACGCGTTAAATTTAAAGCAGTCAAGCCAAACAAAACGGCAAATTTGGCGGTAGCGATTTTGGCGTTAAATTTATGCAGGTTTTGCTAAAAATGCCACCAAAAAACGGCATAAAATCAAATTTAAAAGAAAAGACGGCGCTAAATTTACCGCGCCGCTCAAATTTCAATCAAATTCGACCGAGCTTACGCGTTTTGCTTCGCCTCTTCTTTGCGTTTTTCCTCGTTTCGTCTTTGCGCGGCTTGTTTTTGCAGGTTCGTTTTGTAAATTTTAAAGATATGATCTTCTAAAATCACGACCTGAAAAGTCCCCTCAAACACCTTTATATCGTTCGTCGTGCCAGTTACTCGCACCTCGCGCTTCTTGCTCTCGTTAAAGTGCGAGCGCGCGTCAAATTCGATCGCTTCGTTTAGCTTGGTCGGCGCGAAAAAATGTATCTTAGCCCCGATAACTACGCTAAAAGTCTCATTGACCGCCGCCATCGCCGCGTAGCTAGCCGCAGAGAAAACAAAACCGCTGTGTATGAGCCCCTCGCTATCGGCAACCATATCGCTAGTGGCGAAAAAGCGCGTTTTGGCGCGGTTTGGCTCGAGCTGCGTCACGGCGCCGCTAAGGCCGATTTTTATATTCGGCGAGGTTTTTAGTTCGTTGCGAAACGGATTTTCGTCCTCTGGCAGTACGACTCCGTCGCTACTGTTGTCGTCGTAGATATTTTCGTCCATTTTTCACCTTTTCATACGCTTAGTTTTAGATAGACCCGTTTTGGCGCGGGATAGCCCTCGACCGTGCGCGCCTGGTCTGCGGGATCTAGGAAATCGCCCAAGCTCTGCCCCAAGATCCACTCGGTTTTTCGCTGCTCGTGCGCGTCCGTCGGCTTTGTAGCCAAAATTTGCGCGTCTTTAAAACTTGCCCTCTCACACCAGTTTAAAAGCGCCCTAATAGTCGGCACGAAGTAGATATTTGGTATCTTTGAGTAGGTATTTTTGGGGCTCAGGGCAAAATCGCCCTCCATATCAAGATACATCGTGTCCAAAAATAGCTCGCCGCCCGCATTTAACGCGCCTTTTAGCTCTTTTAGCGTACGCACGGGATCGCTTCTGTGATAGAGCACGCCCAGGCAAAAGAGCACGTCAAATTTGACGCCGTAGTGCGGCAGATGCTCGACGCCCAGCAGCTCGTACTCTATGCCCGAGCGCGCGAACGCATCGATAAATTTAAACTGCAAAAAGCTCATAACGCCAGGATCAAAGCCGATCAGCTTTTTCGGGCTCTGGGGCAACATACGAAAGAGATAGTAGCCGTTGTTGCAGCCGATATCGCCCACGACCTTGTCCGCTAGATCCATGTGCGGCGCGAGTAGGTTAAATTTAACAAAACTCCTCCACTCGCTGTCGATAAAGATATCGTCTATCTTAAACGGCCCCTTGCGCCACGAGCGTAAATTTAGCGCCGTTTGCAGCGTCTCTTCGCGTTCTGCTGGGGTTAAATTTGCGTTTATCTCGACTATATCGTCAAATTTAAGCTCAAATTCGTGCCCCTTAAATTTAGCCGCCAGCTCCTCTATCTCACGCATCAAAGGCGCGTAGGTTTTGCCCGCCAGCTCCCTAGCCTTCGCCGCTCTAGCCGCTTCTAAGCTCATCACTCCGTCCAGTCGATGATGTTTTTAGGGCACTCTTTGTGATAGACGCCCGTCGCGTCGTAGTACTCCTTACACTCGTTGTAGTACTTCGTCGTCACGCCGCGGTCGTTTAAAAACACGCAACCGCCTAGCATCGCCGCCAGAGCCGAAAAAAATAAAATTTGCGCTAGAGTTTTCATTTGAAAAATTTAGCGTGCTTTTTTTTCATGTATTCGACGACTTCGAGCACCTCGTCCACGCCCTCGGCACCCGAGTTTTCCAGCGCGTCGTCGATGCACTCGATGTAGGTCTCGGCGGCGTCCTCGAGCCTATCTTTTTTCACGCCGGCATAATAAAGCATCGCCTCTAACATCATCGAAAGCTCGTAGCTTAGCTCGTCCACGGTAGGTTCTATTTCTTTCATTTTCTATCCTTGTAAAATCGTTTTTTTAGTTATTAGGTCGGTTATCTGCGCTTTTACGTTTTCATAGCTAAAGCTATCCTTAAAGCCAGCAAAAAGTCCGCCGCTAGCGTTCACGTGTCCGCCGCCGCCGACTAAATTTTTAGCCATCTGGCTGACGTCTACTTTGCCGTTAGCGCGAAAGCTCAGCGTCTTTTTGCTCGTAACGTCGATGAAAAAATCAACATCGGGATTTGCAACTAAAAAATCGTTGCCGATAACCGAAGTGTTGCCGATATTATAGGTCAAAATACCCTTAAAATCGTTATACTTTATGCTAAATTTATCTTTTTCCTCGCTTAGTTTTTTTACGACGAAGGCTGATATTAGATTGCTTAGCGTATCGTTTTTATCCTCTTTGAAAAAGTCCTTTTTAAACCCGAAAATCGCCTCGTCAAGCCCGACATAGTCGTCTCCCGCGTCAAAAAACTCCCGCGCACGTTTGATTAGATAAAAAAGATAGCGCGAGTTTTCAGCCTCAAACATCGTTTTATTTATCTCTTTTGCGTTTGCGACGAGTCCGAGTCCGACCTTGCCCATTTCAAAATTTGTATCGTCTTTTAGCCAGATATCGACCGCATTTACGACGTCGCTAAAGTGATTTAGGCTCGCATCGACCCCGTAAATTTTAGCGAAAAAATCATGCGTGATCTTGGTCGCGCACCTTGAGCTATCTAAAAAATACCAGCTAAATTTGCTCGCGCACTCGGCTCCGCTTTGGTGGTGATCGAGGAGTAAAATTTTAGCGTTTTTATTTACGAGCGCCTTTTCGTAGGCTTCGCACTGCTCCACGGTTAAATTTAGATCCGTTATCAGGATAAGCGCTTTTTCGTCATTTTTAGCCGCTTCGCCCTCGCCGCAATTTTCGGGCGTATTTTGCGAGTTACCATTTTGCTCGCTGATTAAATTTGACTGCGTCTGGGCTACGCTTTTATCCGAAATTTGAGCCAAAATTTGATCAAATTTCTCGTCGATCTCCTTGCCATAGTTTGAGTTATAAAATTTAACGTTTTTAAAATAGTGATTCGTTATTACCTGCGCGCCGTATCCGTCCAGATCGGTGTGCGAGAGGTGGTGGATGGTCATTTTATTCCTTACAAATTTGATATTTCTATCGTGCCTAACGTCTCAAACGGCGTATTTGCCGCGACTTCGGCAAAGCTAAGCACCGTGATATCTATGGCGAAATTTGCACAGATATCAGCAATAAATTTACGCAAGCTAGGCTCCACGCAAAGTATCATCGAGCCGTACTCCGAGATCGGCCGCTTCGCCCTCGCCTCGCGCAGAGCCTGCACGATCGCCGAGGTCTGCGAGACATTTATCATCAGGTGATACGCGCCGTCTTTATACTGCACGGCGTCGATCAGCTTTTGCTGCGCGGCTGGCTCCATCACGTAGAAATTTAACCGCCCACCCTCATCGACGTAAAGCGAAGTGATAGCGCGAGCAAGCGCCGTGCGGACGTGCTCGACGATCATATCGAGGTTCTTGCTAACCTCGGCTATGTCGCTTAGCGCCTCTAGGATACTTAGCATATCTTTTATCGGGATATGGTCTTTTAGTAGCGCTTTTAGCACCTTTTGGATCACTCCGATAGGCGCGATGCGCAGCGTATCCTCGACGATGACCGGGTATTCCGATTTTAGCTTGTCGAGCAAATTTTGCGTCTCTTGGCGGGTTAGGAGCTCGGCGGCGTTTTGTTTTATCAGCTCGCTCATGTGCGTGGAGATGACGCTCGCGGGATCTACGATCGTGTAGCCGCTTAGTATCGCGTCCTCCTTCACGCTCGCATCGATCCATAACGCGTCTAGGCCAAACGCCGGCTCTTTAGTCGGGATGCCTTCGATGTTGTCGCTAACTAGCCCGCTATCCATCGCTAGAAATTTATCCGCGTAAATTTCGCCCTGCCCGATCACGACGCCTTTTAGCTTGAAGCGGTATTCGTTGGGCGGTAGTTGGAGGTTGTCGCGGATACGGATCTTTGGCATCAAAAAACCAAGCTGTGCCGCGATATTTCGGCGCATCGCTCGTATGCGCTCGATGAGATCGGTCTCGGCGATCTTTAGCAGGCCGTATCCTAGATCAAGCTCTAAAATTTCAAGCTTTAAGATATCGTTTATCTTGGCTTCCTCTTCGCGGGCGATCTCCTCTTCGCTTTTTTTAGGCGGTTTAGGTGCCGCCGGTCCTTCCTCCTCGCCTTGGGTAGAGCTTGCGCTTTGGGCCTTGGCGGTCAAATTTATCTTGCCCTCTTTTACCTCTTTCATTATATAGCCCATACTTAAAAACAGAAGCGAGATAAAGCCCAGAGATAGCGTCGGAAGCCCGGGAACTAGAGCAAAGATAAATAGTATAAAGCCGACTATTAGAAGCGTTTTATATTCGCCTAGCAGCTGCGTTAGCGAGCCCTCGGCGAAATTTTCATCGTCCTTGCTAGCTCGCGTGATGATGATCGCCGTAGCCGTCGACGTGATGAGGCCCGGGATCTGGCTCACTAGACCGTCGCCGATCGTTAGTATCGTGTAGTTTTGCGCCGAGGTAGCCATGTCTAGGCCGTACTGAAACGAGCCGATGAGAAAGCCGCCGACGATGTTTATGATCGTGATGATGATGCCAGCGACCGCATCGCCTTTGATAAATTTAGACGAACCGTCCATCGCACCGTAGAAATTCGCCTCGCCGATGATGGCTTCGCGGCGCTCTCTGGCTGTCTTTTCGTCGATCAGACCCGCGTTTAGATTGGCATCTATCGCCATTTGCTTACCAGGCATCGCATCAAGCGTAAATCTCGCCTGCACCTCGCTCACGCGCGTCGAGCCTTTGGTAACGACCATGAAATTTATAAGAACTAGGATTGTAAAGA
>NZ_CALIII010000176.1 GCF_938018145.1 uncultured Campylobacter sp. | reverse complement strand
TTTGATAGCTCGGTATCGGGAACGTCTTTATTTATACCATAAACGATCTTTTCCACGCCGTCGCCGTATGAGAGGATGTGTGTGAAATAAACTATATCTTTACGGCCGGCATTTGACACCCAGTGGTTTGATGTTTGTTTGAGCATCTTTATATCGCTTTCGGCTTTAGGATCCAGTATCTCTCCGCTTGGTAGCTTTTTGTACCATTCGTACTTAAACGGCCCGTTTATATTGCCGTTTCGGTCTTTGTATTTAAACTCTATATACTCTTTTACGACTTGCGCGTCGTCCGGCAATCCAAACCAGTTTTTGGGCTTCTTTTCGCCGCTATCTTGGTAAACTATATCAAAATACCCGGTGCTGATAAACTCCCCCTGCCCGTCTATACGGTAAAAAATTTCAGTCGGTTTGTCTGAAATGTTCGCTACTATTTGATAACCCTGATTGGTATGGATTCTTTCGACCGTTACGGGATTTTCAAAGATGCTTTGACTGATTTTATCCAGCTCAGTTTTACGCTCGTGGATATATTTTATCTGGGCATTTAGCTCGTCTTTATCGGTAAAGTAGCGCGCCAATTTTCCTTCTTCGTTCAGCTTTAAAAATTTATCCGCGTACTCTTTTTCCAGCTTTTTATCGGACATCGTCTGATCCCCTAAAACAGCCTTTGAGTACGCGCGCGCCAGCTCATAGTATGCAGGCGCAAAATCTGGATTTTGCTTAACGAAATTTGTTAGTTTTTCTGTTTTTTGTTTGCCGTCTTCGAGTAAAATTTTGGCGTAACTATCGATCAAAATATCATCGTTTTTAAACATTTCGTTGTAAATTTCTTTTGCGCCGGCTTTGCCCTCTTGGATCTTTAAAAACGACTGAAATCTTAAATGCGGATCTAGTTTACGGTCGCTAAACGAAAAATATTTTACGTACGATTTTCTCGCATTTCCGTAATCTCCGCCAAGCTCGTATATACGCGCGTTATGATAATAATCCTCTTGCGTTTTCGGATTTGCGATGATGCCGCCGCCGTTGCCGATATTTTCGCTTAGCTTGTCTATTTTAGTATTAACGTTTTGTATAGCGGATTTTATATTTCCGGTATCTTCTTTTATTTCCGTTACCGTCTGCTTGATCTCGCCGGTGTCTTTTTTGATCATGCCTAGTAAATTTTGAATTTTTTCAAGCAACGGTATGATGCTGGCTAAGTAGCCGTTTTCGTTACCTTTTTCTTCCGCGCTTTGCAGTCCGTACATGGAGCCGGTGGCGATTATGCTTAAGCTCGTAAATACCATGATCGGCAAAACCCTTTGCCTCAATCTAGATAGCCCGATATAAGCCAAAAATAGGACGCAAGTGATAATTATGCTAGCATAAAATAGATATTTCGCAAAAGGAGCGATCGGCTGACAAATGTCGGAAATACCGCCGAAAACGGCAGCCAAACCGCCGGCCCAAATTTTATTTTTATTTAATGCTTCTTTTATGGCGCCCATAACTTTATCCTTTGGTTTTTATTTCGTCTTAAATACCTCTTGACTCGCTTACCAAATTTGACCGAAAGCCGCTTTTTTATATCGCCGTAACATATTTGGAATCATATCGTTTTTTATCCTAAAGTCAAATTTACGCGCGCTAAAAATACCGTAAAATAAGCCTAATAAAAACTTAAAATGCTAAAATAAACAAAAATTTAAAGGATACCGATGAACACCAAAGCATATTTCGGCAAATTCGGCGGGCAGTTCGTGCCCGAAACCGTGATGTTCGCGCTAGACGAACTCGAGGCCGCGTACGAGAGTATCGCAAAAACGGCTGAATTTGAGGCCGAACTAGACGACCTACTAAAAAATTACGTCGGACGCCCAAGCCCGCTATATCACGCAAAACGCCTAAGCGAGCACTACGGGCATGAAATTTACCTCAAACGCGAGGATCTAAACCACACCGGCGCGCATAAGATAAATAACGCCCTGGCTCAAGCGCTTCTAGCCAAAAAAATGGGCAAAAAGAAGGTTTTAGCAGAGACGGGCGCGGGTCAGCACGGCGTGGCGACTGCGACCGCGGCGGCATTGCTCGGCCTTGAGTGCGACGTGTATATGGGCGCGACAGACGTCGAGCGTCAGCAGCTAAACGCATTTCGCATGCAGCTTTTAGGCGCCAGAGTCGTGAGCGTAGAAGAGGGCCTAAAAACTCTAAAAGAGGCCACCACCGCAGCGATCCAAGCGTGGGTAAACGAGATAGAAAGCGCCTTTTACGTCATCGGCTCAGCAGTCGGCCCGCACCCGTATCCTAGGATCGTGCGCGACTTTCAGAGTATCATCGGCCGCGAGACCAAGGCTCAGCTAAAAGAATACGGCGTACATCCCGACTACGTCATCGCCTGCGTCGGCGGCGGCAGCAACGCGATCGGTATCTTTAGCGCGTTTTTGGGCGACGCGGACGTAAATTTGATCGGAGTCGAGGCTGCAGGCCTAGGCGCGCACACGCCGTATCACGCCGCAACTCTAACCAAGGGTCGCACAGGCATCATCCACGGCATGAAAACGATCGTTTTACAAGACGAATACGGCATGATCGAGCCGGTGCATAGTATCTCGGCGGGACTCGACTATCCGGGAGTGGGCCCAGAGCACGCGCACCTGCACGAGAGCAAGCGAGCCGCCTACTACGGCGTCACCGACGACGAGTGCATAAAAGCGCTATATCTAACCAGCC
>NZ_CALIII010000175.1 GCF_938018145.1 uncultured Campylobacter sp. | reverse complement strand
TTTGCACTTTTTCGACGGATTTCGCACGAGCCACGAGATACAAAAGATTGAGGTGCTTGACTACGCGCACTTTGATAGGCTTCTTGACCGCGAGGCGCTGCAAAAATTTAGAGACGAGGCGCTAAGTCCCGAGAGTCCGAAAACTCGCGGTACGGCGCAAAACGACGACATCTACTTCCAGACGCGCGAGCTAGCTAACCGCTACTACGACGCGGTGCCTGATATCGTGGCCGAGTATTTAAAAGAAATTTCACAAATCACGGGACGCGATTATAGACCGTTTAATTATTACGGCGATCCGCACGCTACGCGCGTCGTGGTCGCGATGGGCTCGGTCACGCAAACTCTAGAAGAAGTCGTCGATCACCTACGCGCAAAGGGCGAAAAAGTAGGCGTGCTAAAAGTGCATCTATACCGTCCGTTTAGCCTGAAATATCTCTTTGACGTGATGCCTGAGACGGTAGAAAAGATCGCCGTGCTAGACCGCACGAAAGAGCCTGGAAGTCTAGGCGAGCCGCTATATCTGGACGTCAAGGCGGCGTTTTACGGACGCAAAAATCAGCCCGTTATCGTAGGCGGCCGCTACGGACTAAGCTCAAAAGACGTCGATCCTGCGCAAATGCTAGCCGTCTTTGAAAACTTAAATTTAGAGGGGCCTAAAAACGGCTTTACCGTCGGTATCGAGGACGACGTGACCTTCACCTCGCTAAAAGTCGGCGAGAAAATTTCGCTAAGCGACGCAAGCGTGAAAGAGTGCCTATTTTACGGTCTTGGCGCGGACGGTACCGTGGGAGCGAATAAAAACTCCATCAAAATCATCGGCGATAAAACCGAGCTTTACGCGCAGGCGTATTTTGCCTACGACAGCAAAAAATCAGGCGGCTACACGCGCTCGCACCTGCGTTTTGGTAAAAACCCGATCCGCTCGACCTACCTCGTCTCAAATCCGCACTTCGTAGCCTGCTCGGTCGCGGCGTATCTTGAAATTTACGACGTCATAGACGGCATCCGCGAGGGCGGGACGTTCCTGCTAAACTCGATCTGGGACGCCGAGCAGACGGTCGCTAAACTGCCAAATAAAGTAAAGAAAATTTTGGCCGCTAAAAAGGTAAATTTCTACATCATCAACGCCACGAAGCTAGCTCGCGAGATCGGACTAAAAAACCGCACGAACACCATCATGCAGTCGGCGTTTTTTAAACTCGCAGACATCATACCGTTTGCCGACGCGCAAAAATACATGAAAGAGTACGCGCACAAAGCCTACGCCAAAAAGGGCGAAGCGATCGTGGAGATGAACTACAAGGCTATAGATATGGGCGCGGACGGGCTGGTTAAGGTCGAGGTTGATCCTAGCTGGCTAAATTTGAGGGATGACGCGAGCGCGGAGGAAAAATACGTCGGCGACGAATTTATAGAAAAAATCGTTAAGCCTATCAACGCCGCTAGGGGCGATAATTTGCCTGTTTCGGCGTTTGTGGGCTTTGAGGACGGACACTTTAAATCAGGCACCACGGCCTACGAAAAACGCGGTATCGGCGTGATGGTGCCTAAGTGGATCGAGGAAAACTGTATCCAGTGCAATCAGTGCGCCTTCGTTTGCCCACACGCGGTCATCAGGCCGTTTCTCATCGATGAAAACGAGCTCGCCGCCGCTCCGCAAACCGTGCAAGATCACGTCCTAGACGCCAAAGGCAAAGAGGTAAAAGGGCTAAAATATAAAATCCAAGTTAGCCCGCTTGACTGCACGGGCTGCGAGCTATGCGCTCAAAACTGCCCGAGCAAGGAAAAATCGCTCGTCATGGTGCCGCTAGCCGAGGAGATGGAGCGACACGAGCAGGAAAACGCGGATTATTTGTTTAAAAAGGTAACCTACAAAGACGATCTGATGAGTAAAGAAAGCGTCAAGGGCGTTGGTTTTGCTCAGCCGTTATTTGAGTTTCACGGCGCATGCCCCGGATGCGGCGAGACGCCTTATATAGGGCTTGTGACGAGACTGTTCGGCGACCGCATGATAGTGGCAAACGCCACCGGATGTAGCTCGATCTACGGCGGTAGCGCGCCTTCGACGCCTTATACGACGAACAAAGAGGGCAAGGGCGTAGCGTGGGCAAATTCGCTGTTTGAGGATAACGCGGAGTTTGGCATGGGTATGAACGTCGCGGTCGAGACTCTGCGCCACCGTATCGAAGACGTCATGCTACGCACCAAAGACGCCGCGCCAAACGCCTTAGCCGCGCTATACTCCGACTGGATCACGCACAAAAATGACGGCGAGAAAACGACTCAAATCGCTAAAATTTTGACCCCTCTTTTGGAGCAAAATTTAAGCGTAGAGGGCGTAAAAGAAATTTTAGAGCTAAAAAGATATCTCGTCAAAAAATCCCAGTGGATCATCGGCGGCGACGGCTGGGCGTACGATATCGGCTTTGGCGGGCTTGACCACGTGCTAGCTAGCGGCGAGAACGTAAACGTGCTCGTGCTTGACACCGAAGTCTACTCAAACACCGGCGGCCAGAGCTCAAAATCCAGCCGCGCGGGCTCGATAGCGCAGTTTACCGCTAGCGGCAAGCCGATGCAAAAAAAAGACCTAGGCTACATCGCGATGACCTACGGAAATATCTTCGTCGCGCAGATCAACTCAAACGCCAGCCAGGCAAACACGATAAAAGCCATCGCCGCAGCCGAGGCATACGATGGGCCTAGCCTCGTGATCGCGTATTCGCCGTGTATCGCGCACGGTATCAAGGGCGGTATGGCGCTCTCGGGCGATCAGGGCGAGCTCGCGACCAAATGCGGCTACTGGCCGACCTACGTCTACGATCCGCGCCTAATCAAAGAGGGCAAGAACCCGCTAAAAATGACCTCAAAAGAGCCTGACTGGTCGCTTTACGAGGAGTTTTTGCTAAACGAGGTTCGCTACAACTCGCTTAAGAAAACCAACCCTGAGCACGCCGACGAGCTACTAGCTAAAAACAAGGCCGACGCGCAAAGACGCTACCGCCAGCTAAAACGCCTAAGCTTGGCTGATTTTAGCGATGAGGTCGAGGCTAGCGCGGAGACTGCCCAAAGTGCCGAATAGGGCGCAAATTTCTCTCGTCCGAATTTGACGGACAGGAGAAACTGCCTTTAAATTTAATAAAATTCGGCATATGAGATTTTATTTTGCGCCCTTAAATTTAGTCGCCAATTAACGACCAAATTTGTTTTTTCTCCCGAAATTCTAATAAATTTCGCGAGTTACTTTGAGCGGCGAAATTTGAGCTGCTTTGGTTAAAATTTATACCAAAATTCGTATAATCTAAGGAACGAAAATGGCGGATAAATTTGGCGGCATTAGTTTTAAAAACATTTAAAAGGCACGTGATGAGCGAGAAGCAAACCCATCCTTTTAAGCCGATTTTCGATCAAAATTCTAAAATTTTGATCCTCGGTTCCTTTCCCTCCGTCGTTTCTCGTAAATTCGGCTTTTACTACGCAAATCCGCAAAATCGCTTTTGGCGGATGCTGGCGCAAATTTTAAACGCGCCGCCGCCTGCGAGCACGGATGAAAAGATAAAATTCCTGCTCGCCCGCGGCATCGCCGTCTACGACGCGGCGATCTGCTGCGAGATAAAGGGCTCGAGCGACGCCAAAATGACTGCCGTCGAGCCTGCAAATTTAGAGCCGATCTTTAGCGGAGCGCGCGTCGTGCAGGTGTTCGCCAACGGCGGCAAGGCGCACGAAATCTGCGAAAAATATCTAAAAACTCAAATTTTAAATGCAACGGGCAGAGAGCCTATCAAACTACCGTCCACAAGCCCTGCAAATGCAAATTTTAGTTTTGAAAGGCTCGTGCAAGAGTGGATGGTCGTAGCTGATACATTAAGAGACGGCTAATTTTATCTATTTTACCTGTCTGTTATCGCAAACGGCAAAATCTAAAATAAATGTACCGCCAAAATTTTAAGAAGCGAGCAAAATTTAAAAAGGCTTGTTCGCTTCATTGCCGCAAATAGCGGCATAAACCGCTAGCTAGGCACGACCGAGTTTTTACGTGCGGTTTTTGTAAGCGAATAAACGACTAGTAGCATGATGAAGCCATACAGCAAGTTTGCGCTTTTTCGTGTCGATTGCATTATTTCATCGTATTTTAGAGCATTTAGAGCCTTTGCATACGGTTTTTCAGGAGCCTCTTGTGTGTTATTGCCACTTGCATTGCGATCTGTAATTTCATTAATATATTTGGCGCATTTATTTTTGGATTTAATTAATAATGTTTTATCGCAATCCAACTCTTCTAAAATCGTTTTTCTATTTTCGACTAT
>NZ_CALIII010000174.1 GCF_938018145.1 uncultured Campylobacter sp. | reverse complement strand
GCACGGCATCTTACGTCATCGAAAAAGCCGATATAAATAAAGAAAACTGGAGGCAAATCGCCGAGGTAAAAGGCAGACTAAACGCCGAATATATTGATGACGACGTAAAGTCCGGCAGGGGCTATAAATATAGAGTTTTCGTAAAAACTACTAGCGGAACGATCTCAAAACCTAGCGAGATCGTGGACTCCACGACAAAGCAGCTGCCAAGCGAGGTCGTAAATGCCCAAGCTACTCAAAACGTGCCTAAAAAGATTATTTTGACGTGGGACAGCGTGGCTAGCGACGACTTTGGCTACTACAAAATTTACAGCGCGTCAAGCAAATTTATGCCCTACACTTATCTCGTTAAAACCACGTCTAATAGCTACGAGGATCTCATAAACGAAAACGGCGCGACCAGATACTATAAAATCACCATCGTCGATAAAGACGGCTTAGAGTCTAAAAAACCTAGCGAACCTATCATCGGTATGACGCTAGGTGCTATCGACGCGCCTACTATCTCCTCTATCGTGGCCGACAGCACGGCGGTTAAGCTCACGTGGAATGCCTCTGATAAGGCCAGAAGCTTTACCGTTATAAGAGACGGCGGAGGAAGCGAGCAGAAATTTACAAATATAAGCGGCAATGAATTTGTCGATAATAGCGTTGCTTACGGGCAAAAATATAGCTATAAAGTTATCGCCGTGGATGAATACGGCATTAGCTCCGACGCTTCTCAAAAAGTAGAGATAGCCGTCGAATAATGCCCAATTTTATAGCTAAAAACGTAAATTTTACTCCAAAAGAGTGCGGCGAGATAAGCTTTTTGTGGGAGGCTCGCGGCAGGCAGGGCGTTAGCCTCGTTTATACCAAAAGCTCTAGCGAGGAGTTTTTTATCACGCTAAAAAAGCGCGAAAACGACTGGGTCGTAAAAGGCGAAAAGCTAACAAAGCCTGCCAAAATAGGGCTTTTGCAAAATGCTTTGGCTAAATTTAAAGAGCTTTATTGCGATCAAATTTTAAGCGAAGCCATCGCGGTAAAAAACACGCGCCTCACGCAAAAAGACTCGGCGATTTTTGATGTGAGCGAGCTGCTTGAGAATTTAAATCAGAGCGAATTTGAAAGTAAATTTATCGAGATCGGATTTGGCTCGGGCAGACACTTGCTATTTCAGGCGGAAAATAACCCAAATACGCTAGTTATCGGTATCGAGGTCTACAAGCCCTCGCTCGAGCAGGTAGCAAAGCTGGCTAAAGCTAAAAATCTAAACAACGTCATGCTCGTAAACTGCGACGCGAGGCTGCTTTTATCGCTTGTGGAGTCAAATTTTATCGATAAAATTTTCCTTCATTTCCCCGTACCTTGGGATGACGCTCCTCATAGGCGCGTGGCGTCGGCTAAATTTGCCCTGGAGTGCGAGCGAACGCTAAAAGTGGGCGGTAAATTTGAGCTGCGAACCGATAGCCGCGAGTATGCGGACTTTACTTTGGCTCAAATTTTAAATTTGAGCGATGCCGACGTGCAAATTTACAAAAACCGCGATCTAAAAGTAAGCAGCAAATATGAAGACCGCTGGAAAAGGCACCAAAAAGATATTTACGACGTTATCTTTACCTGCGAAAAGCAAAGCGAACCAAGAGTGGGTCAAGGCGAGCTAAAATTTGAAAACGGCTACGACGCGAGCAAGGTCGCGGCTAAATTTATCAACCAAACGATTAAAAGGGACGATTTTTTCTTGCATTTAGAGGAAAAGTACGAAAAAGACGGCGAAATTTTGATTCGCGCGGCGTTTGGCGCATTTAACGCGCCCGAGCACTGCTATGTTTTACTCGGCGAAAAAGGCGCAGAATATTTTATAAAAAAGCCGCTGGTTACGGCTGAAAATTTAAAGGCGCATCTTGCGTTGAAGGAGTATTTGGCGGATGCAAAAAATAATTAGCGCAAGCGGGCTTTGCCTAGGATACGAGGGCTGCGAAAAGCTCATAACGGACGCGAAATTTGACATTTACGCCAATGATTTCGTTTTTATCACCGGGCAAAGCGGCAGCGGCAAATCGACGCTTTTAAAATCTTTTTACGGCGAGATAAAGCCGAGTGCTGGCTCGCTAAACGTCTGCCTAACCGATATGATGAATCTAGGCGGGCAAAATCTGGATAAACTAAGACAGCGCATCGGCGTGGTTTTTCAAAACTACCGCTTGATAAGCGAGTGGAATATCGAAAAAAACGTGATGCTGCCGCTAATGATAAAAGGCCTTAGCGCTAATGTTTGTAAAAATCAGGCGACCAAGCTGTTAAAGCACGTAAATTTGCTCCACAGAGCGCACAAATATCCAAACGAGCTAAGCGGCGGCGAACAGCAGCGAGCGGCGATGGCTAGAGCGCTCGCGCATAATCCAAATTTGCTGCTTTGCGATGAGCCGACGGGTAGCCTCGATGAATACTCAAGCGACGTTATCTGGGGGCTTTTGCGCTCGGCAAAGGAGTTTTTGGGTACTTGCATCGTGGTCGTCACGCACAAGGTGCCAAGCTCGCTAAGGGTGCCTTACAGACATTTTGTTATAGAAGACGGACATTTGCATGAAATCCTTTAAAACTCATCTAAGCGTGATAATCCCGCTCGTGGCGCTACTCGTGGGCATTCAGTTTATATTGCTAGTCGGGCGAGTGGTGGACGAGTACGAGTCTGTGATGAACAAAGACTACAGTATCATCATCGTTAGCCAAAACGAGCTAAACGCTACCGACGTAAAGCCGCTAGTTTATACCTTCGAATCGCTTGAGCCGCTTAGCTCAAAGCCCGTGCTAGAGAGGCTTGCTAAGGATATATCGTCTAAAAATATCGCCGTTTTGCAAAACGCGTTGCCTAAATTTTACTCGCTAAAGCTAAATGCCTTTCCAAGCACCCAATATATGCAAGAGATAAAGGATAAAATTTCAAAGATTAACGGCGTGAGCAGGGTTGAGACCTTTTCAAAAACGCATGATAAAATTTATAAAATCATGCAGCTGATTAAAAATATTTCGGCGATATTTTCGGGGCTAATCGGGTTAATCGGGCTTATGCTTATCGCAAAGCAGATGCGAATTTGGCTATACGAGCACAAGGAGCGTATCGAGATAATGACGCTATTGGGCGCTCCGTCGTGGCTAAAATCGGGCGCTTTATACAAAAATGCGCTGTTTGATTCGTTTATAGCGACCGTTTTGGTGGCGGTTTTTTATATTATTTTGCCGGATTTACAGCCCGTTAAAGAGGTTGCTACCGACCTAAATATAAATTTACCAGCGATTGATCTATTTTACGAGGGCGGAGTACTGCTGGGCGTTTCGCTTGCGATTAGCTTTTTTGCCGTTTATCTCGTGATGAGAAAAGCAAGGGCGATATGAGAAAAATTTGCGTTTTGCTGGCCGCCATGATTTGCTTAAACGCAAGCACGGGCGAAAAGATAAAAAATCAAACGACCTATCTCGAGTCCTCAAAAGAGCTTGAAAAGCAGCTAAATAAAAAGCTCGACGACCTGGCCGGCGACATACTCGGCGGCGAAAAAAGCGTCAAGCAAACTGACGACAAGATGAAAGAGCTCATTTTGCAAATAGCGCAGCTGGAAAACAGCGCAAAAAGCGCTAGCGGCGAGCTTGACGAGTTGGTAAAGCAAAACAAAGACCTCACGCAAAGTCAAAAAGATATACAAAAAAGTATCGTGCGCATCATCTCAGACGAGTTTTCTTTCGACCTTATAATGCCAAAAGAGTACGAGGAGGGCGTGGATAGTATCATTGCGACTGAGATTTTAAGCAAGCTAAATTCGGTACTAAAAGATGATTTTAACGAGCTAGCCAAGCAGTACGAAAGTACGCAAAATTTGATAAAAACCCAAAACGACAAGATAGACGGCATAAAGTCAAATTTAAAAACCTTTAAATTTAAGCAAGCCGAGCTAGTTTCCCTGCAAGATAAGCAGATGAAAACGCTGGCAAATTTAAAGCGGGATAAGGAAATTTATCAAAAGCAACTCTCGCGCCTACAAGCCCAACAAGACGAGATCAGAAAGACGCTAGAAGAGCTAAAAATCGTCGCCAAAAGAGAGAGCGAGGAGGCTAAAAAAGCTCTAGCCGCACAAAAAGCGGCCGAGGCTAAAGCTCAAAAAAATAAGAAAGATAAAAAGGACGAGGCCGCAGCAAGCGCGTCTGATGGCGACGTGAAACAGTTTGGCTCGAGCTATCAAACGAGTCTTGTTAAAAAATACAGCGGCGAAAAGACTATCGCACCGCTTGACGGCTTTACGGTTAAACAAAAATTTGGTAACTACGTAGATCCC
>NZ_CALIII010000173.1 GCF_938018145.1 uncultured Campylobacter sp. | reverse complement strand
TTTTGTATCTTTTTCTAGGGCTTGTAGCGATTTGTAATCCATACCACCTCTACCATTAGGATACCCAAATTTTATCTGATTAAATCCTTTGATATTTTTAAAGTATTCTTTTATGGTGTTTTCGTAGCTATTCTGCTCTTTGGACCACCTTTGTACTATACTTGCTCCCCAGTATAGTCTGGCAAATATTATTTTTTCTCCTGTTATTTTTCTATCTATATCTGTTCCTATTTGATCTTTTCTATCTGAGAAGTTAAAAGTAGCCTTTGCGGAATTTTTTTCAAATGAACTACCGTCTTCTGTTTCAAACTCCACTGTTGTTATTGATGTTTTTTCTGTTGGATTATCTCTTGGATCTCGTGGTTGATAGTTGTAGTAAGTGCCTTGGTCACTATTGCCCTTGGTTTTAACTATTGAAGCTCCGATAGTCTCTATATCTCCATAGATTACTTTTTTTTCAGACCTTTTTCCTCCAATTATCTCATCTATCGTTCTTTTTGTTAAGGTTTTCTCTTCGTTATTGTCTATATAGCCATCTCGACCAATGCGAGTTTTTTCTTTTTCAATGGTTGTAATATTGTGACTAAATCCGTCTTGGTCTTTGTGTGTTCCAGCAAATAGAGAGCTGCTTAATGCAAATAAAGCAATCAGAACAATTTCTAATTTTTTCATTTTATATCCTTTTGTTTGGAGAAAGGCAGAATTTTATTGTTGTATAAAATCTGAAATTTTCTCGGCTTGTTTATAGTCTGGATAGTTATACACATCTAAAACCACCTGAGACAACGTCATATTTGTCATATTGCAAACGATAGGAGCGATGAAATTTACCGTCGATGTCTCGATCGGAGTGCTTACTACCATGATGTTGTAGATCCTTAGCTCGCTTTTGTCGTTTATGTCCATCAGTTCCTGATAGTACGTCGGTATATCAAATTCGTAATTTCTCAAGGCGTACGGGTTTATCGCGGTAAAAGACGTCTCATCGTCCTTGCTTTGAAGCTTTATGAAAAACTGATCTAATTCTTTTAACTCATAACTTTTGATGTGCTCAAAGCCTAAAATCGGACTTTTGACTTGAAAAACCATATACATCTCCTTAATTATACATTTACCTTTTACGCGAATTGTACCCAAATTTTTCTATTTTTAAGCATAAATAAAACAAAAATTTACCAAAAAGCAACAAAAACAATGGTAAAATAGCCCATTTAAAAAATTTAAATTTAAGGGAACGTATGAAAAATTTGATCAAATTTTTATCTGCGGTATTTTTTGTTTGTTTAATCAGCGGTTGTGCCGACAAATACACGGAGCTTTATAATTTAACGCCGGATCAGTGGTACTCCGAGATCATCGGCGATATCAAAAATCGCGACCTAGAAAGCGCCGACAAACACTACACGGCTATGTCTAGCGAACACGTAGCTAGTCCGCTTTTGGAGCAAATGCTACTAATCCTAGCCCAAGCTCACGCCAACGACGAAGAGTATTTGATGGCGAATTTTTACCTAGACGAATACCTTAAAAGATACGGAGATAGCGGCCCTAGGAGCGAATTTGCGCAGTATCTGAAAATAAAGGCGAATTTTGATTCGTTCTCGCAACCCAATCGAAACCAAAAGCTAATGCAAGACAGCATCGCCGAGATAGAAAAATTTCTCTACATCTACCCAAACACGCAGTATCGCCCGCTGATCGAAACTATGCTGGTTAAATTTAAGCTCGCGATCTACAACCTAGACATGCAGATAGCCGATCTATACGAACGCACTGGCAGGGACGAGTCGGCGCAAATTTATAAAGAAAAGGTGCAAGCATCGCCGCTAAATGACGCAAATATCGTGCTTCCGCAGCTTCCTTGGTATAGAAAAATGTTTGAATAGGAGCTAAATTTGCAAATTTACGAATCAAAAATGTTCCCAGCCCAGCTACCAGTCATCGTCGAGGACGAGCTATTTTTATATCCTTTTATGATCACGCCGCTTTTTTTGAGCGACGAGGAAAATATCGAGGCGCTAAATTTGGCTCTCGAGTCGCAGAGTCCTATCCTAGTCGTACCGACGAAGGCGCAAAACGAAGGCGCTCGAGAATTTGACTCCATCTACGACGCCGGCGTCATCGGCACCGTGATGAGGCGAGTACCGCTACCAGACGGTAGAGTGAAAATTTTATTTCAAGGAACGAGTAAGGGGCGCATAGTCTCAAGAGTATCCTCAAAGCCGCTGCAAGCCGTCGTGGACGTGCTGCATGAAAAAAGACCCGAAAATACCAAAAGCGACGCGCTACTAACCGTACTTCGCGAAAAGGTGCGAGATCTGGCCGCGCTTAGCCACTTTTTCCCGCCCGATCTTTTAAAAACGATAGAAGAGAGCGCCGAACCTAGCCGCGTTTGCGATCTGATTTTAAGCTCGCTAAGACTAAAGAAAAAAACGGCGTACGAGTTTTTTATCGAGGAAAATTTGGAGCAAAAGCTGCTAAAGCTCATCGACTACGTTATCGAGGAGATCGAGGCAAATAAACTCCAGCGCGAGATAAAAAACAAGGCTCACTCAAAAATAGATAAGGTAAATAAAGAGTACTTTCTAAAAGAGCAGCTAAAGCAGATACAGCAAGAGCTCGGCTCAGATACCAGCCGCGAGGAGGAGATCGAGGAGTACCGTAAGAAGCTGGAAGCTAAAAAGAAATTTATGGGCGAGGATGCGTATAAGGAGATAAAAAAACAAATCGACAAGCTATCGCGCATACATCCTGATTCTGCCGACGCAAACACGATACAAAGCTATCTGGACTGGGTAATCGAAATACCGTTTGAAAATACGGCAAATAAAAAACTAAGCGTGCAGGAAGTCGCAAAGCAGCTAAATGCCGATCACTACGGGCTTGAAAGGCCAAAGGATAGGATAGAGGAGTACTTTGCTCTGCGCGAGCTTTTGCAGTTACGAGGCGTCGCGGGCAAGGTAAATAACGGCGCGATCTTGTGCTTTGCGGGGCCTCCGGGCGTCGGTAAAACGAGTCTAGCAAACTCGATCGCAAAGGCGCTAAAGCGCGAGCTGGTGCGCGTGGCTTTGGGCGGCCTTGAGGACGTAAACGAGCTGCGCGGACACCGCCGCACATACATAGGCGCGATGCCCGGTCGTATCGTGCAGGGGCTCATCGAAGCAAAGCAGATGA
>NZ_CALIII010000172.1 GCF_938018145.1 uncultured Campylobacter sp. | reverse complement strand
CGACTCGTCAAATTTGCAGGTCGCAAAGCTCGCCAAATCAAAGAGGCCGGCCGAAAGCTTACTTCCCGTGCATGTCACGCCGATAAAAGCTTAAATTTAAGCGGTCAAATTTAGAGAGTTTCTATCACCCTTTTTGTTTCTAGCGCGATTTCTAGCTCCTCGTTAGTAGGCACGACGAGAGTTTTTACCGTCGCGTCAGGGGCGCTGAGATCTCGTATACCGCCGCTTACGGCAAAATTTAGCTCATGATCGATCTTTATACCCATGTGCGTGAGGTCGTTGCAGATTTTCTCGCGGCTATACGGGGCGTTTTCGCCGATACCGCCGGTAAAAACGACCGCATCCACTCGGCCCAAAACCGCGTAATACGCGCCGATATATTTTTTTATACGGTAGCAAAACATCTCAAAAGCTAGATGCGCGCGCTCGTCGCCGCCTTGCATCTTGACGACCACTTCGCGCATGTCGTTTGAGCCGCAGATGCCTAGCAGTCCGCTTTTTTTGTTTAAAAACGCGTCTATGCCCTCGGCCGTGAGCTCGCCTAAATTTAAAAGATAAGTAAGCACCGCAGGATCCATATCGCCGCTTCTAGTGCCCATTATCAGGCCTTCTAGCGGGCTTAAGCCCATCGAGGTATCGACGCTTTTGCCTCCTTGCACGGCGCAGGCAGAGGCTCCGTTGCCTAGGTGTAGCGAGACGGCGTTAAATTTCTCATACGGTACGCCTAGATGCTCAGCGGCTTTTTTGGTCACGTAGTGGTGCGAGGTGCCGTGAAAGCCGTATCTGCGGATGTGTAGTCTCTTGCAAAGATCAAATGGCAGAGCGTAGCGGTAGGCGTACTCGGGGATAGTTTGATGAAATACGGTATCAAAAACGACGACGTGAGGCACCTTTTTGCCGCTTCCGTTTTTGTCTGTTTCTTGCATTGCATTTCTTATGCCTGCTAGGTGGCCCGGATTGTGAAGGGGTGCCAGCACGGAGTTTTGCTCGATTTTGGCGATGACGTCAGGGGTAACTAGAGCCGAGTCGCTAAAGCTCTCGCCGCCGTGCACGATGCGGTGTCCGATACCGTCTAGCTCGCTAAAATCATGCAGGATATTTGAGCTAACAAACAGCCGCCTCATAGCCTCAAGCCCCTCGTGGTGGTCTTTTAGCGGCGCGCGCTCCTCGTAAATTTTATCCGCGCTAACGTCTTTTAGCTTGGCATAGGAGCTTGCTTCGCCGATCTTTTCGACTAGGCCGCTAGCGATGACGCGGTTATCGGCCATATCGAAAAGCTGAAATTTAACCGACGAGCTGCCTGAGTTTAAAACCAAAATTTTCACTATTTTTCTCCTTCGTTTGCGGCTTGTATCGCGCTTATTAGGACCGTATTTACGACGTCTCCCACGCCGCATCCGCGGCTTAGGTCGTTTACCGGTTTTTTTAGACCTTGCAAGATCGGTCCGACGGCGACGCAGTTTGCGCTTCTTTGCGCGATTTTATAGCCGATATTGCCCGCGTTTAAATTTGGAAATACAAAAACGTTCGCGCGGCCGGCTACGTCGCTGTTTGGCAACTTTTTGCGCGCTACTGCGGGATCTATGGCCGCGTCGTACTGCACGGGAGCTTCGATTTTTAGGGCTGGGTCTAGCCCTCGCGCTATCTCGCCCGCGCTCCTAACTAGGTCTATATCCGCCCCGCTGCCGCTATCTCCGCTAGAGTAGCTTAGCATCGCTACCCTCGGCTCCAGTCCGAATGCGTGCGCCGTATCAGCCGATGCTATGGCGATTTGCGCGAGTTGTTCGGCGCTTGGATTTGGATTTATCGCGCAGTCGGCGTAGATCAGGATCTCCTCGTCAAAGCACATTATAAACGAGCTTGAAACTAGCGGGCTATCCGGACGCGTTTTGATGATCTGAAGCGCGGGGCGGATTGTGTGCGCCGTGGTCGTGTTTGCGCCGCTCACCATGGCGTGGGCTAGTCTTTCTTGTACCATCATCGTAGCAAAATACGTCCTATCTCGCACGAGTTCGCGGGCTTGCTCTAGGCTTACGCCCTTGCTTTTGCGAGCCTCAAAAAGCGCGGCGGTTAGGCGATCTGCGTACTCGTTTTTTTCTAAATTTATAAATCTCGCGCCGCTTAAATTTACGCCTAATTTTTCCGCTTCAAATTTAACTTCGTTTTCGTCGCCCAAAAGGATCAAATTTACCGCGCCGCTTTTTAGTAAAATTTCGCTCGCTCTTAGTATCCGCTCGTCTTCGCTTTCTGGCAAAACGACGGTTTTTTTATCTTTTGCGGCGAGTTTAAATAGCGAATTTTCAAAGCGTAAAGGCGTGATGATATCTTGCTTTGTATTTAAAATTTCATCTAAATTTCCGCTTACGATCAGCTTTGAGTTTCGCGTAAAAAAGCTCAAATTTTCGCGGCAAAAAACGGGAACGTTTAAATTTCTAGCAATCTGTAAATTTAGCTCTATTTCGCCGATATTTGCGATGCTTTGCGCTGGTTTAACGAGTACGAAAACAGCGCTCTCGGCCAGGCGGTCAAACTCATTTATCATGGTTTTAAAAAAATCACGCTCGCTACCGTTTTCAAAGGCTTTTTTGGCATTTTCGAGTCCGTAAAAATCATTGATGGGGTCAAAAACGGCTACATTTTTAAATTTTGTTGATATAATTTCGTAAATTTCTTGAAAATTCGCGCCAAGCGCAAGGATGGAATTAGCCATAATTTTCCTTTTGGAACTTGATTTGCTTATTTTATCGTAAAATTTTCACTTTAAGGTAAAACGTGAGAAAAAATATTTACTTTTGCGCCCTTGCAGCAGCGTTTTTGAGCGGGTGTTTACCTAGCGCCGACCCTCGCATAGATATGAAACCGCCCGTTTACGTCGAGCAGCTTCCCGCCAAACAGGTCAATAACCAACCAAACGCGGGCAGTCTTTTCGGTCGCGGAGATAACCCGCTTTTTGCCGACCGCAAGGCGATGAACGTAAACGATATCGTAACCGTCGTCATCAGCGAGCGCGCCAACCAAAGCTCCAGCGGCAAGCACGACACGAGTAAAAATAGCACGATAAGCCTTGGCGGAGGGATATTTACCGCGGGTTCTGCGCCGCTATCGACGCTAGCTACTCAGCTAAACAAAGCCGGCGATATCGGCTTTAGCGCGGGCAATAAAAACGAATTTACGGGTGCAGGATCTAGCGTGCGCGCAGAGGCCTTTACGACTACGATCTCGGCACGCATCATCAAGGTGCTAGAAAACGGCAACTACTTTATCGAGGGTTCGCGCGAACTGCTCATAAACGGCGAAAAGCAGATCATGCAGCTTAGCGGCGTGATCCGCCCGTACGACATCTCAAACGCCAACGAGATCGACTCGCGCTACATCGCCGACGCCAAGATCTTATATAAAACCGAAGGCGACGTGGATAGGGCGACGAGGAAGCCGTGGGGGACGAAGCTTATGGAGGCGATCTGGCCTTTTTAGTCTCCTTTATTTTTCGGCGGCTTGTCTTTTTGAGCGCTTTTTGCGGATTTTGTTAAAATTTGACTCGATAGGCTATATGCCTTATCTTCGTCAAATTTTAACTTCAAAACCCCAAAAATCATCTCAAAATACTTCGCCTTATCTTTTTCTATTCAAATTTGAAGTCAAATTTGCAAATTTAACTTCAAATTTTTACTCGCCGAGACCCGCACCCTGAAAATATAAATTTAAACACGCGACGCAATAGCGTCAAATTTAAATCTGCGCATAGCGCAGCAACTTCTCACGTGCAGTGGGGTT
>NZ_CALIII010000171.1 GCF_938018145.1 uncultured Campylobacter sp. | reverse complement strand
AATTTCCGCCCTCGCTAGCTAATCCCTCGTTGTTGGCAAATTTAGCCACGCCCACTTGCGCTAGTCCTAGGCTTCGGCCGTTGGTAAACGAGCCCACTAGCGTTCCGCTTTGATCTATCCTGATACCGTTTAGCTCGCCGCTAGCGTAGCCGTCTTGGCTGATGTCGGCGGTGCTCGAGTCGTTATCGGTGCTGGCTAGACCGTCCATCTGAGCCGTAGTTCCTAGCTTTAGCTCGATATGCTGGCCGTCGGCTGAGCCGTTTTGCGCGCCGAAGGTTATGCTAGCAGGGCTATATGTCGCTAGCGAGCCGTCCGGGTTAAATCTCACGTAGCCCGTTATCACGTTTGCAGGCTCGCCGTTTTGGTTTATGCGGTTTGGCTCGGCTACTTGGATAACCATCGTCCACTCGGTTCCGCCGTTTGGCGTGTAGCCGCGTTTTACGAAATCCATTTTGATGTTATGTTTAGTGCCCAAGCTATCGAAAAGATCGGTGCTAGAGCTGTGAGCGGCCATGTTTAGGCTATCTGTTACCCTTGCGGCGTTTCCCGGGCTTATAGAGCCTGAAAGCGGCGCCATAGACGCTGTAAATTTGACGTTTTCGGTTATGTTGTTTGCCGCGTTGCTAAGACCAGTGATGGTTAAATTCATATTGTGGTCGTCATCATATGTATCTACCGCTAAATTTATAGGCTTAGGTAAGCCAGTTAACGGATCAATAGTATTATCGGTTTGGTCTCCGTCATCACTATTTACAGCATCACCAGATGGATTTTTTATCTGAAATTGACCGTGCTCGTTTACGGTTACTTCTACGCCGTCGTTCTTGTTGCCCTTTACTATATTTGGAGCTGTACCGGTGGAATTTACAGATCCTTCAAAAGCTGCGTTATCTGGTATGGCTGGGTTAGCCGCATCATTTGCGATTGCAGTACCGTTATAGTTCGTCCATAGTCTCGCGTCTCTTTGCATAGCTTCGCGTAAGTCTTCGGTGGTCGTTACTTGTCTAGCAGTTGCATCATCATAAGTATGTATGGCACTTACTTGCGTTTTATTATAGGTATATTGATAAGCTGTAAGGATATTCATCGTTTGCAGATCACCTATATTATTATTTACAGTCATTTTTATATTTCTAGTAGCAGCGGTTGTGCCTAGATTATTTCTATTTGTTAAAACTAATTGATTACCGTTAATAACGCTTGCTTCTACACCCGTTTTAGTATATCTCTCGTTTATAGCCGACGCTAGTTCGCTAACAGTAGCAACCGTCGCAACGATATGTTCTCCGTTTAGATTGATGTCTAGCTGCTTTGAAGCCGTAAATCTTCCGTCTGCAGTTAGGTCTGCTGGCACTGTACCCATAGATAAAGCTTTGGTTTTGGCATCTGCATAGCTGACCCATATACCTTGACCGGTGCGGAGGTTATACGCGTCACCGTTGTTGTTAAACAGTACTCCAAGATCTGCGCCGCGCTCCGTCATCTTTTGTTCGCCGTTTTTGTTCACGTAAAATCTATTATCTCCGACGTTATTTTCTTCGTGTTTTTCGGCGTCTACTTTGATGCCGTCTTTGCCTGTTTCGGCCCAGTTGTGGTATTGATCGAGTTGGTAGATAGGGATTTTTTTAGCGCCCACGTCGTTACCGCTATCTAAATTTCCCTTTAACGCTATATTTGTCGTGGCGCGAGCCGGGACGGTTAGTCCGACCGGGATATTTATATCGCTGATAGGTCTAGTTGGATCTATCTCGCCGGTTTCTTCGTCTCTCATCCAGCCTTGTACGATGTTTCCGCCGTTATCGACGAAATTTCCTACGCTATCTCTTGAAAAGTCGCCGTTTCTGGTGTAGTAGGTCGTTTTGCCGCCGTCCGGGCTAACCATGAAAAATCCGTCGC
Organism: uncultured Campylobacter sp.; assembly: GCF_938018145.1. Lineage (GTDB taxonomy): Bacteria > Campylobacterota > Campylobacteria > Campylobacterales > Campylobacteraceae > Campylobacter_A. The sequence continues at coordinate 581 of NZ_CALIII010000171.1, read as the reverse complement.
CCTGAAGCGCGATGTCGGTTTGTTTGTCTGTAGTTTGCAAAGAGCCTTGCTTGAAAATTTTAGTCGTCGAGTTTATCTGCGTACCAAGGCCAACTTGCATGCTATTTACGCCGCCGTGGCGATTTTGCGGGCCGGTAGCGATACGCGAATTTTGATATATAATGTCGTCGAAATTTGCGCGGCTGTATTTAAATCCGACTGTGTTGACGTTGGCGATGTTGTTGCCCTCGACGTCCATAGCGATCTGGTGGGCTTGAAGTCCGGTAACGCCTGCCCAAAGTGATCTCATCATGGCTTTATCCTTTTTGAAAAGTAAATTTTGAGATCACTTAAGCAAAAGACGTTCCAAATTTTAAATTTGATTTAGTATTTGCGAAGGTAGCGGCGAAAAAGAGTATATGAGTAAAGATTAATGGTTTTTTAGAAATTTTAAGATGAGGGTCTCGGCAACTCAAATTTATAAAATTTGACTTCAAATTTGAACGCAAAAAGCCAATGCGCCGTATTTCTCCTTTAGACGAGGCGGAAATGAGCCGAGCGAGGATGCATACAAGCAGTATGTAACCGAGCCTCGGCGAAAT
>NZ_CALIII010000170.1 GCF_938018145.1 uncultured Campylobacter sp. | reverse complement strand
TAGCTCCGATGCCAAGCCACAGCAGCACAGCGCTTTGCGTGAGGTCGAGGTTGATCTTTTCAGGATTGCCAAACATAGCAAAGGCTATGCCCGTAACCGCCGCGGCTCCGACGAAAAAGTAGCCAAAAACCCCTCTTTGCTCGTTAAAATCACGCTTTTCTAACAAAAATTTATACGCGCTCTGTCCGACGCCAAAGCACAAATTTGCCCCCTGCACAAGCAAAAATCCGTGCCAAAAGCCGCTATTTACGTTGCCGTACTTGATGATGAGCGCGCCCAAAACCGCCGTGCCAACGCTAAACAGATACAGCAGCCTAAGCCTACCTGCGAGCACATCGTAAACCACGCTCACGTAAAACGGCGTAAATATCGTAAAGAGCGCGACCTCGGCGACGCTAAGGTAGGCAAACGAGTTGTAGTAAAAAATATACATCGCGCCGATCTGCACCGCGCCGATCGCGGCTACTTTGGCGTATAGAGCGAGGTTTTGCGCGGCAAAATCCTTAATCATAAATGGCAAAAACACGCCAAGCGCAAGCACGACGCGCGAAAACGCGGCAAAGTAGCTATCCACTCGCCCCGCCAAAAACTCGCCGATGAGGCTAAAACTAAACGCCCAAAGCACCGTAACAAAGATCAATTTTTTCACGTATTCTCCATTTGAGTTAATTTTCGTCTGAAATAGTAGCAAAATAGGCTTAAATTTATATGCAGTCAAATTTAGCAACAAAAAAGATCATGTAGGTCAATTTTAGAGCAGAAACCAAGAGCGCCGCTTTTATCGCGGCGACTCGGTCGTTAAATTTAATATCTATACTCAAAACTCCCCAGTATCGTCCTACCCCTGGCAGCGTTGTTAAAGATAGTGATATCGTCGTTAAATACGTCGCTGGAGTAAGATGAGTTATAAGTATAAAGCGCGTCCATGTAGTTTTTGTCGAATACGTTTTGCACTTCAAATTTAAAGGTTAAATTTTTAATCGGCTCGAAGGTGAGGTAAAAATCGAAAATAGTTGGGATTTTTGGCAGTTCTTGCGTATTGATAATCTTAAATCTCGGATCATTTTCGTCAAAAGCACCCCAGTTAAATTTAGGATTTATCCTTTTTGCCTTACCAGTAATTTTGGCTATAGAACCAAGAACTAACTTTTCATTAAAAAGCCTAGTTCCAACGTCTATCGTAGCGTAATATTTCGGCAGTTCGCTAAACTGCGTAGTTCCACTAGCAGGTCCGTTTGTCCAGTCTAGCGCGAAACTATCTGAGGGCTGATAGGAGGATTTTTGACGAGTGTAGGAGGCTTTGGCGTAAAATACGTCCATATCGTATAAAAACTCGAGCTCAAAGCCTTTTAAGGTGGCTTTGTCATTTAATCTAGCCAAAAACATCGTAACGTCGCCACCAGCATTTGTGTAGCCGATTATCCTATCGTAGATAAAATTTTTTATTTTAGTATTGTAGTAAGCGGCTTTAAGTCCAAAAACATCGTCGTCCGAAAAGATACCATGCTTGTGGCTATTAAAGCCGATCTGATAGGTTTTTGCCGTTTCTGGTTTTAGCCCGGTGTTTATATCTTCATAAACCGTGCCCGACGAGAAGAGCTCCTGCACGTTTAGCGGCCTAGTCGTCCTTTCGTAGCTGATAAACGGCGAAAACAACTCGTCAATCTTGGCTGAAGCCATAAGAGAATAGTTTAAATCGGTATCTTTTCTTTTAAAGTCTCCGGCCTCTTGTGGAGAGCAGTAAGGATTCCCTGCTAAGCATTTGCCTTTTATACCGCTCGTTTTCCAATTTACGAGATTTAAATTTGCATCGAAGGTAAAAATGTCGTACTCAAGCGAATTATCTAAATAATAATTAAATATCTTTTGTTTACCGTCTGGTATAGGATACGACGTCCTAAGTGTAGAGTACGCCTCGTCTCCAGTAACGCGTTTATATTCGTTATTTAGGGCATTTATGCCTAGTTTTGAGCTAAATTTAAGCTTATCTGTTATATCAAACAAAAAGGTATTGCTAAGATCAAAAACCAGAGAACTATTTTTAAATTTCATCCCCTTTTCAAGATCCGCCCACGCCAGTCTTGCTTTTTTATCATAAATTTGTCTGGTTTTATTATATGATAAGAGCAAATTTATATCGATCAGGTCAGAATACGGATCAAAACGATAATCAAGCTGATAGTTGTCGCTGGTTATATCTCTTTTAGCTAGATAATTGCTATACCTCCTGTATGCCAAAATAGCTTTGTTTATCTCACTATCGTATTCCAGCTTAAAAAGATAGCTTTTAGGACGTTGCTCCAGCGAATCGGTATCTAACGCTGTAGGCAAATCAGGCACGCCGTCTCCGTCGATGTCTTTATCGTTGTCTTTTATTTTGCCACCGCCGCCTATCTTATAGTCTTGCGAGATTTTTTTACCGCTATATCCAAAAAGTACGCCCAGGCTTTGTCCGCCGTCAAATTCTTTTTTTGCCGCGACACTACCCATATAGCTTGGCCCCACGCCGTTTGAGCCATAGCTATATCTACCTAAAAAGCCAAAAATGTGGTCGTCAGTTATAACGTCATTTACGCCTATGGTTCTAAAATTTGCACTTCCCATAAGTCCGTTTTGAGCACCGCTAAAACTTCCTCTCTCGATGTCTATACCTACTAGGAAATTTTGATCTATGAGTGCTCCAAAGGCTGAAGTGCCAATGTTGCCGGTAAAGTTATGAACCCCACCCGTATCGCTCGACGTACCGTAATAAGTCTGCGTAACTCCGTCTATCATCGTGTTTACGCGCCCAAGCCCTGTAAGCCCGCGGATGTTTACGGACACGCCGCCCTGAGATTGGTCTATTTGCGTGTAGCTGCCTGGCAAGCTTCTAACTACGGAGTCTATACTTTGATTTTCGCTTCTAATATCCTCTCGCGAACTAACGGCTCCAGGCGTCGAAAACGCCTTTTCGCTATTTTTGACCTCAGTAGCCGAGACTTCCAAGGTACTAAAATCGACATCTTTTGCGTCAGCGCTCGCTAAACAAATAGCCAATATGCAAGCTATGTTAAAATTAAACCCATTCATGATGCTTCCTTCTAGATTATTTTGTTTTATGCGCGGATGTCAGGCGGCTTAAATTTGAAAGCGTCAATAACTTCTATGACTATATGGTAAGCCGTATCAAAATCATTATCTTGTCATTTAAGAATTGTATCACCGCATATATAAATTTTTACTTATACCGGTTATCTTTAATTAACTCTTTTTAAACTATGGCACGATAGATAAATTTATTTTTTTGAGGCTTTATATTTTTTTATATTAAATTCGATTGGAAAATTTAACGTCAGATCGCGATCTGAGCCCATCATTTCACCAGGAGGTGACGGCAGAGGTGAAGCGCGGTTAAAAAGCTCTGTCGCTTCGTTGTTTAAAATCTCAAATTTGCTCCCTTTAGTCAATAAAACGCTTAGCACTTCGCCGTTAGCTGCTATTTTTACTCTTACGTAAACGACACCTTCAAATCCACTTAAAAGAGCATTGCTCGGGTATTTTTTGTGCTTGTTTAAGTGCGACACAACCATACCTTGCCAACTTTTTTTATCCGCGCCGGAACCTGCAAAACTGCCGACTATCCTAGTTCCGCTACCGCTAACGGGCGCCGAAGCTACGTTATCCTTGGCTACGGAGTTTATATCCGAGTCCAAATTTGAAACTTTTTGTGTGTCTTCATTGCTTTTTTTATTTGCTTCTTCGGCGATTTTCACGGGTTTTTTTACTATTTTCTTCGGTTTTATTTTAGGTTTTATTTTTTTTGGCGTTTCCTGTTTTTTTACGACTTCAATTTGAGATTTTACCTCCTCTAACGAGGCTATCTCTGGCTTTTCCTCTTCTTTGGCCTCTGTTTCTTCTTCAAGTTGCGGTGTGGAGGATTTTTGAGAATTTACGGCAACCTCTTTGAAATCGCCTATCGATAGATCTGAAATTATCATAATCGACTCGATTTGGTCATTTTTTATCGGATAATCAAAGCCACCGAAATTCTGCTCCAAATTTATAGCCTTGCCACCATTTGCAATAAAAACAAAAAGCACCGCATGCAACGCTGAAGCAAGAATAAAAGCAAATACCCAAGCAAAACGCGGAATTTTCATCAGTTTACAACCTTTGTCGAAAAAGCTATTTTGGTATATCCGGCTATCTTCACTCGCTCGACGGCATTGATCAAAATCTCATAAGGCACGCTTTTATCGACGTGAAAATACACTATCGCCTCATAGTTGCGTCCGCTTTTTATATCCAGCGCCTGTGCGATATTCTCCGCTAAAACGGCTTGGCTACCCAAATAAATTTCGAATTTATCATTTATACTTAAGATTATAGGCTTATTTACGTCCTCTTTTTGTTTGGCAACAGATTTTGGCAGCTCGACTTTCACAGAGCTGGTTACTATGGGCGTAACTACCATAAATATAATCAAAAGTACAAGCATAACGTCGATAAAAGGCGTTACGTTTATCTCGCTTAGCTCTTCTTCGCTATTCATTTTCCGCAGCCAGTCTATCAAATATCAAATAAATTTGAGAACTAAGCAGCCCTAAACGAGCATTAAATTTAACGCTACACCGCACCAGATAGTTATAAACCAAAACCGCTGGTATCGCGGCTACGAGCCCAAGAGCTGTGGCAAAAAGCGCCTCTGCGATACCAGGAGCCACCACGCTTAGGCTGGCGTTGTTGCTGTTTGCTATACCCACAAAGCTGTTCATTATGCCCCAAACCGTCCCAAAAAGCCCGACAAAAGGTGCAGACGAGCCGATGCTAGCGAGCACTCCAACCCACCCTCTCATCACGTTCGCGAGAGACGATTTTTTAAGATCAAGCCTTTGTTTTACTCGCAATTTCATATTTGCGTCAAATTTGATGCTTTTTTTGCTCTCATCCTCAAGTTCTCTTATAAAATCCGTTGCAAAGCTCTTTTTCTTTAACTTTAAAACCCGCCAATCAGACGCGTCTTTTACAGTGTTTTCGTCAGATTTGAGTCTACAAAATGCCAGCTTAAACTGGATAAATTTGACGATAAAAATCGTCCACGTAATGACGGAAAATAAAATCAAAACGCATATAACAATCTTTACGACTATATGTGCGTTCTTAAAAAGCGAAATAAATGACAAATCTATGCTTGGCGCCTGAGAATTTGAGGCGATGCCGGTCAAATTTTGCTCTTCGCCAAATTTCAAGCCAGCTTGAGATAAATTTACATCAAACGCTACTTGGCTATCGCTCGATTTTTCAAATTCGCTTACGTTATTTTCACCAAACAACAAACAAAAAGAAAAAATAATCACTAAAATTTTAGCCATCTCGTACCTTTATTTAAATTTCCATAAATAATCAGCCTCTTTAGCACTCGTATCATCGCCATCAAAGCCTAAAAACAAAGTTTTAAATTTCTTTTTCGTTTTAAAATCCATAAGATGAAGCGGCACCCCTATGTCCTTTTGGACGTGATACCTCCCAGCTATAAGCAAAGCAAAATTTGCAGATTTATTTACGACGTCGGCCATCCTACGATCTTTGTACTGCTGAGCCTGGACAAGCTTCTGTATATCTTGCTTATTTACGCCTCCGTGCACTGCGCGGACGATTTTCACAATAGCTTCTTGAACGCTTTTGGATGTGGAAAATTTACCAGATATAGGCTGGGCGCCGGTAAATATCAGCTTTATTTCGTCTTCGCTTAAATTTGCGCACTTGATGTTAGCGCTATAAAATGCTGTTTCTAGCACTCCTTTGTAATGCCTTAACTCCCATATTTTATCATTCCATTTTATAGCTTTTATCAATTCGCCCGGACGAGTTTTTTTATCCAAACCATCTGCATATTTTTGCTTATCGCCTCCAAGCATCTCAAAAGCGACGTCTATGTTTTTATTTTTTGAAAGCGCTTTGATGAGTAAAATTTCTACCAAATGGTGGTCAAAGTCATCGTGCAGCTCGCCCACCAGTAAAATATCAGCATCTAACACCTCGACAATAAAGCCGTCAAAATCCATCGTTTTATTTGTACTTAGATTGACGATTTTAGCCGTAGCCTTGATATCATCTAGCCTTTGTGGGGTGACTTCATATTTGCCGCTACACCCAACCAAAAATAGAGCAAAGATAAGAAAAATAACAATTTTTAAAGTATTCATTTTTATTCCTATTATCAGTTACTTTAGATAATGACTATAGTATAAAATTTGTTATTAAAGTAGTATTAATCAAAATTAAAAATTTAACCCAAAAATCCCCGCATCATATAGGCTCCGGCTGCGCCCGCCTGCTTGATCTCGCTTAGATTTTTAAAATTTATCCCGCCGATAGCGTAGGTTTTTATGCTTAAATTTTCGCAAATTTCCCGTAAAAATTTAAGTCCTCTTCCCTGCTCTAGCGCGTGAGAGGGCGTATCAAAAATATGCCCCGCCACGACGTAATCAGCGCCTAGCTCCTGCGCCGCTAGAGCCTGGTCTAAAGAGTGTACCGAAACGCCGATTTTGAGATTTTGCGTCAAATTTGACGCGCAAATGCCAGAGGCTTCGTCTTTATACGCGTGACCACTATCAAATTTGAAATTTAAATCTGCGAAATTTGTAGCCCTCTCGCCACTCGTAGCCGCAAATTTAGTAAAGGGAAGGTGTAGCTCGCAGACGCTAAGCCTACTTGCGGCGCTTGCGTAAGTATGCAAAACAAGCTGCGCGCTAGAGCCGCA
>NZ_CALIII010000169.1 GCF_938018145.1 uncultured Campylobacter sp. | reverse complement strand
ATGCCTACGTCCGTATCGTTGCCGCTATCTCTGATACCGTGCAAAAGCCCTTTCATCATATCCACGGACTCTAGCACCACGTCCATGATATCGGGAGTTATCTTTAGCTCGCCGCGGCGGGCTTTGTTTAGCACGTCCTCCATGTGGTGAGTGAGCTTAGTAAGGATATCGAAATTTAAAAAGCTAGACGATCCTTTAACCGTATGGGCGACGCGGAAAATTCTATTTAAAAGCTCCAAATCCTCGGGGTTTGACTCAAGTTCAATGAGATCATGGTCTATTTGTTCTACTAGTTCGAAGGCTTCAACCAGGAAGTCTTCCATTATTTCTTTCATATCATCCATGATTTCCCCCTTATTTCTTGTTCGCTTCGATCACGCGAAGCACCTCGTTGTAAAATAGCGTCGCGTCAAATTTGGTTAGATACGCGGCAGCTCCAGCCTCTTTGCTTTGAGCTTCGGTGTAGTCTTTGCTCAAAGAAGAGTTAAATATAATAGGAATTCCCGTATATCTCGGATCGTCTTTTATCGTCGATGCGAAGCGGTATCCGTCCATCTGCGGCATCTCGATATCGCTTAAGATCACCTTTAGATGGCTATCAAGCTTATCGCCGTACATCTCGTAAAGATCTTGCATCCTATCAAGCCCCTCTACGCCGTCTTTTGCTTCGACGACTTTTAGCCCCATTTTCTCAAGAGTATCTTTTACGAGCTTTCTAGCCGTCGAGCTATCGTCTAGCACGAGCGCTAGGCCGTTTAAAAGCTTGTTTTGATCGATCTCGACTTCTATTTTTGGGCTATAAATGCCAAGCTCTTCGACGACGCTTTCAAGATCAAGTATAAGTAAAACCTCGTCGTTTTCGATGCGGGTTACGCCTGTGATCTTTCCTTTATCCAGCGTTCCGGCGTTTGAGGCGAAAGTTGCCGCTTCGATATCCGCCCAGCTTATGCGCCTGATTCGCTTTGCCTCGTGGACGATAAAGCCTATCAATATCCCGCTAAATTCGGCAATGATGACGCGAGGCTTGATAGCTCCGCCCTTAGGCTCGTTTATCTGCATCCATTTAGCTAAATTTATCACGGGTATAACTACGCCGCGCAGGTCAAAAATCCCCTCGATATACTCGGGTACTCCGGGAAGTTCGGTTAAATTAGGCATCTTGATGATCTCGCGCACCTTAGAGACGTTGACGCCGTATATGCCCTCATATACCTTGTCTCCCGCCTGCTTAAAGATACGAAAATCAACAAGTTCCATCTCGTTTGAACCGGTTTTTAATGTGCCGTTGTTAAGCATTTTAAACCTTTACGCTCTTTCGAGCAAACTTAATATTTTGGTCGTATTCTACTACAAAATAGCTTTGCTCGCATGCAAAAGATGGAACATTTATATATTTTTGTTTACCTATCGTGTACTGTTCGCCTTGGTGATAGTGCCCCTCGATGACGACATCAGCCTCGTAAAATGCGTTATATCGGCGCATTTTTGCCTCGACTAAATTCTTAAAATTCGGTATTTTATAATCTAAAATTTTTCGTTTAAGCTTATTTAAAATTCGTTTCGAGAGTCTAAAATTTAAAAATTTATCGAAAAAATTCATCGTTTTTAAAAACCATTTGACACGCAAAAACCTCAAAGCGTATTTTGCAACGAAAGGCAAAAATATATCTCCGTGCGCGATAAGCACGCTCTGTCCGCACTCAGAGGCAAATTTAACCGGCTGGGCGCCGATCGGATAGGCTTTGACGTTTTTAAAAAGCCTTGCTAGGTTAAAATCGTGATTTCCCTCGAAATAATAAATTTCCATTTCCTCGCCCAGCTCGTCGATCGCGCGGACGTATCGCTCGTAAAATTTGACGAAAAACTCGCACTCGCTCGCCAAAAAATCAAACATATCGCCCATCAAAAACAGCTGCGGCGTCTTTATCTCGCCGCTTTTTAACGCGCACAAAAAATGCCAAAAATTTTCGCGATTTTCGTTTTCGTGCGAGTCGGCGATAAAGATCGC
>NZ_CALIII010000168.1 GCF_938018145.1 uncultured Campylobacter sp. | reverse complement strand
TACAGCCTAGACGCTCAGCCCATCGGCGGCAATCAATGGATCAGCTCGCCTCTAACGGTAGCCAAAATGACGCTAGCGCTCGAAGCCGAAGATATCGACAACGCCCTAGAGATCGGCTGCGGTAGCGGCTATCAGGCGGCGATTTTATCGCATTTGGCGCACAGGGTTTTTAGCGTCGAGCGCATCGAAAAGCTCGCGAGCGAAGCCAAAAAACGCTTTGAGGCGCTTAAAATCCACAACGTTCACGTGCGATTTGATGACGGAAACGTCGGCTGGAAGAGCTATGCGCCATACGACAGGATCTTGCTTTCAGCGGCGGCGCAGCAGGTGCCTCAAACACTTTTTAATCAGCTAAAAAACGGCGGTATTTTAGTATCTCCTATCAAAAAAGACGGCAAACAGTTTATCGTCAAATTTAAAAAAGACGCTCGCGGCGAGATAACGCAAAAAGCGCTTGACGAGTGCTTATTTGTGCCGCTTTTGGGCGGGATAGAGTAGCGCGGTTCGTCAAATTTGACGCTACAGCTTAAAAAGCAGCGCGTTAAATTTAACTACTCAAATTTAACGCTGCTTTTAGTACTAAATTTAACGCATTTATGCTGCCACACTCGCCTACCCAGCAAATTTAGCCATACGTTAAACCTAAAACTGTATAATCATCATACAAATTCTTAGCAAAGGAGCTAAAATGGCAACAGATCGCGAGTTGGTTAATTTCTCAGAGGAACACGAGCTAAACACGGTGCTAGCAAGACACGGCAAGGCTCAAAGCATCGCAAACCGCGAGGTGCTTTGCGAGCTCGGTAAAGAGTGCAAGGAAAAACTAGGCAAAAGAGTGCTAACGCAAGACGAATTTGACGAGTTTTTAAAACCCGTTTTAAATCGCTTGGAAGATAAAAGAGCTTAAATTTCGGGGGATTTCCCCGAAATTTCTATCAAATTTTCTAGTTAGATATTCCGCCATTTTTAAATTTATTTCTTTACATCACTATAAAAATCTCCAAATTTGCCAAATTTAATGCTCGCTTTGGTTAAATTTGACTTCAAATTTAAAAACCCGCCAAAACAAACAAAGTATCGCCAAAATCCCAACGCGGCAAATTTAATATTAGCATAAACTCGGCGCAGTTCCGAGAGAAAACAATCCAAACCGAACCGCGCCGTATTTAACCGAGCTACGCCCTAAAAATGCACCTTAAATTTCGCCCAAAAGCTTCTGCCGGGCTCATAAAGCCTCGTGCCGTTCGGGATAGTCTCGTAGCCTGCGATACCGCCGCCGTAGCCGCCTTTTGAGTTATGATAGGCGTATTTGGCGTCGTTTAGGTTTTCCGCCGCTAGCAAAAATTGATAATTTTTGTATTTATAGCCCGCGCTTAGCCCCAGCGTCCAAAAGCTATCGCTCTTGCCCAGGTCCATGCCGCCCACGTCGCCGTAGCCTTTTTGCGCGCGGTTTTGCGACGCGTTAGCGTAGAAGTCGGCTTTGACGAACCAGTCGGGCTTTTCTAAACCGGCGCTTAGTTTAAACGCTAGAGGCGAAACCTTAGGCAGCGCGTCGCCGTCTTTTAAGCCGCCCGCGTTTTTAGTCACCTTGCCGTAGACGTAGGATACTCCCGCCCCCAGCCTAAACATATCGGCTAGCAGCGTAGTGCCCTCTATCTCGCCGCCGTATAGCAGGGCGTCGGTATTAAAGGCGTCTGAGGACATGCCCATAGGATTATATTTTAGCATGATATAATCATCCATCTTTGAGACGAAAAAATTCGCGCTTAGTTCGTAGTTTTGATCTTTTAGCACTGCGCCAAAATCCAGCTGAGTATTTCTTTCTTTACGTAGCTCTAAGTTCGCGTCCTTGTTCGTTTCCCAGTGATCAGGTAGTCTTTGTGCATGCCCTAACCCAGCATAAAGCGTTAAATTTTGTAGATATTTTTCGTATCTAAAAAAGCCTGAGAATAAATTTTCTTTCCTGCTCTTATGCGTTTTTAACAGTTTTCTCTCGCCCGCGTCCAGCCTAAGTCCGCCAAAAAGCCCGTAGTCGTTTTCAAGGACGTATTCGTTTTGAGTGTAGATCGTTTTATACGTTACCTTGCGCTCTTTTACGTGCGGCTTTGATACGGCTGCGTCCATTTCGGCTTTAGATACGCCGGCTCCGCCCGTTCCGGCGCCTCTCCACTTAAATACATCCTCAGAGTACCCAGCGCCAAGATAGCTTGTTAGATTGTCGAAATTTAGCTCGCCTTCTAGCTTAAAGCCGTACATATCGCGTATCGGGTGGCTGATGCTATATCCCTTGCCGCGTCCCGTGCCCGGCACCACCGGACGCATGGTGAAGTTGTCCATTATGTGATCGATTTGATGATAGTACGAGCTTAGCCTGATCTTGTGCTCGCCGACGTCTTGTTCAAATTTGAGTCCGAAAGATTTACGGTCAAACTGCACGCCGTCCCTCATCCTGTCGGCATACGCCGCTTCGCCCTCGCCCAGATCCGCGCTTAACTGCAAGGCGGTAGTTTCCGTGGGCGTTAGCGTGCCTACTAGCGAGACGCTGTTACGTTTATAGTGCGTATGCATTTTCTGTCCGCCGCCGCTTTTATAGTCGCCGCTCTCATAGTGTCCGCCGGAAACCTCTATGCTGCCCAGCTCATTCCCCGCCGCTACGTCCGCGGTAGTTTCAAACCGCTTAAAACTGCCGCCCAGCACGCTTACGTTTCCTCCGAAGCTCGGTTTTGACAGCCTTGCTATCTCTCTATCGAAAAATATACCGCCGCTAATGAGCGCGCCGTATCTGACGTCTTGCGGGCCTTTTACGATACGAACCGAGCTGTAGTTTTGCGCCGAGATGTAGGTGATGGGCGTATCCATGCGCATGCCGCAGCCGCCGTTTAGCGTGCTACCGTCGATAAGTACGGGCAGCCTAGCCGCCGTCTGCGAACGATAATAAACCTCGCTGCCGCCTCCGCCCTTACGCTCCATCGTAAAGCCGTTCAAATTTGAAAGCGATTTGGCGATATCGCTGTTTTCCAGTATCGCGCCTTTTCCGGCTATTTGGGCGTTGGTCGGCTCGTCGAGGGCTGATTTTTGCATTTTTGACGAGACGGTAACGGGACTCAGGCTTATCGCTTCCTCGGCGCTAAGCATCAAATTTGACGCCATGGCCAGTGCCAAAACGTAAGAAATTTTCATTTTCGCTCCTGCAAAATTAATATTTAATATTGAAATTGAAGCAAAAATAAACTTAAATAAAGAACGAATATTTATGTAATGTTAATTATTTTGTGTGAAATTTAGCTCAAACCGTGCTATTTAGGCAGTTTGCGTTAAGTGTGTAGAAAAGTAACTTTAACGGATTAGAATTATAAATTTAAGTAATCTCGGTTTCATCAAATTTGAGTTTAGCGAAACCGAGATTAAATTTACAAAATCTCTTTTACTAGTAGCTGCGGCGTGACGAGTCCGCGAAACGAGTTTTTCGATACCGAAAAAACGAGGTCGATGCTCTCGCCCGCATGCGGCTCGCGAGTGAAGTTAAAAAACAGCGCTTCGAGGCATTTGCCGTCTTTTTGCAGGATGAGTTTTAGATGATTTTGCTCCCTGCCGATTAGTTTTTTGTTTTTGACGACGGCGGATTTGATCTCAAAGAGCGGGCGCGGATTTTTCTGTCCGTAGGGCTCGAAATGCTCCAAAATTTCAAGCAGCTCAAAGTCCACTTCGCCGGCTTCTATCTCACCCAAAGGCTCGTCAAATGCGCTAAATTCGTGCAAATCCATCAGCATACACGAGCTATTTATCGCGGTTTTAAACGCTTCTAAATTTGCCGGATCTATCACGATGCCGGCAGCTCCCTTGTGCCCGCCGTAGCCCGCGAGTAAATTTTCGTGGCTAGCGATGAGCGAGAGGATGTCTAGCTTGCCCACGCTTCTAGCGCTGCCTTTGGCGCGGTTTTCGTCGATGCTAAAGACGATGGCGGGCTTTTTAAACTGCTTTGCCAGACGCGAGGCGACGATGCCGATGACGCCCTCGTGCCAGCCCCTGCCCCAAGTCACGATGATGTGCTCGTCCTCGCGCACGTCCTTTAGCGAGCACTCAAAAAGCGTGCGCTCCTCCTCCTTGCGCGAGTTGTTAAAGCTCACGATGGTGTCGAGGCACTCGCAGGCGCGGTCTAAGTTTTTGGCGCGCAAAAACTCAAAAGACACGCTCGCATCGTCCATACGGCCCGAGGAGTTGATGAGCGGCGCGATGAGAAAGCTGATGTCGTCGCACTCGAATTTATCCTTGCCGTAAAGCTGCTTTATCGCCGTAAATGCAGGCCTGCGCGAGCTGTTTAGGCGGTTTACGCCAAGCTTAACTAGGATGCGATTTAGGTCGCGAAGCTCCATCATATCAGCAATTATCGCGATAGCGAGGAGATCGAGAAATTTACCCATATCGTAGTTGATACGGCACACGTCTTTTAGCGCGCCCACTAGATACCACGCGACCTGAGCGCCGCAAATTTCGACGTTTGGAAAGTGGCAATCCTTTTGCTTCGGGTTTATGATCGCGTAGGCATCAGGCAGGACGTCGGGCGGCATGTGGTGATCGGTGATGATGAGATCGATGCCCTTTTGCTTGCAAATTTGAGCCGCGTCGTTTGCCGAGATGCCGTTGTCTACGGTCACGATGAGGCCGGCATCCGCGATCTCCTCGACGATTTGCGGATTTAGCCCATATCCGTCGCTAAAGCGATTTGGGATACGCACGAAATACTCGCTAACGCCCAAATCATCGAAAAACTCAGCCATTATGACGCTAGCAATCACGCCGTCCACGTCATAGTCGCCGACTATGACGATCTTTTCATTTCGCTCGATCGCGCGTTTTATGCGCTCGGCACCCTTAAATACATCCTTTAACGCATCAGGCGTAGGAATTTCTGAAAGTTTTTTGTGAATGTCATTTTCAAATCTTTGGTTCAGTAATTCCTTTATTTTTTCCTTATTCAACATCGTTTTGACGGGCTTTTGCGTAAGCCTCGCCGTCAAATTTCGCCGCCTTGCCACCGTTTTTGCCTAAATTTTCGCTCGCCCCCGGGGTCAAATTTACCCCTACCGCGCCGCAAAAAAGGCTAAATTTTGGTTCAAATTTCATCTTTTTCCTTCTTTTTTATTTTCTAATGCGCAAATTATAGCTTTTTGAAATTTAATTTCTTATAATTTTAAACAAGTCGAAATTATATTTAAAATGATATTAGTTATTATATTTAACCATAGGTTAAGATGTATTTATGTATGATTGCGCTCTCATTTCAACAAAAGGAACGATATGAAAAGAACTTTTTTAAAAGCGCTGTTGGTGCTTTTTGCGGTATTTTCGGCGACCCAAGCGGCGGCCGAAACTAAGGTCATAAAAGACGTCTTAGGTCGCGAGGTAAAGGTAAATTTACCCGTTAAACGCATAGCTTTGGGTTTTTACTATACCGACTTTTTAGCCGTCGGCGGCACTAAGGCTTTAGATAAAGTCGTGGGCTTTTCAAAAGAGGTTTGGACGGACTGGACGCCTGCTAGCTGGGATCTATATAGCAAAGCGCTACCGCAGCTAAATAAGCTTGCGGACTTCGGCGAGGTAGAGGTCGGTACGTTCTCGGTAGAAAAAGTTATCTCTCTAAAACCCGATTTGCTAATACTCGCATCTTGGCAGTATAACGTGCTAGAGCCTGATTTAAAGCCTTTAGCCGATCTAAATATCCCGATAGTCGTGCTTGATTATAACCGCGAGAAGGTTGAGCTTCACGTAAAAAGCACTAAAATTTTAGGCGAAATTTTAGGCGAGGAAAAAAGAGCGGACGAGATCTCTAAACTATACGAAGACACCGTAAAAGAAGTAGGCGACCGCATCGCAAAAGCAAATTTGCCTAAGCCTAAAATTTACATAGAATTTGGCCGCGGCGGTCCTGACGACACAGGGATAACCTACGGTAAAGATATGTGGGGTTCGCTGATAGATTTGGCCGGCGGAGATAATATCGCAGCCGATCTAGTCGAGCAGTGGGCACCCATCAACGCCGAGCAAGTCATAGCCGCAAAACCCGACGTTATAATGATAACAGGCCGCGAAACCGAACTAAAAAAAGAACCGACTGCGATGGTAATGGGCATAAACATAGATAAAGCCGAAGCGTTAAAAAGACTGGACGGATTTAAAAAACGCGTCGGTTGGTCAGAGCTTCCGGCTATCAAAAATAACCGCTTATACGGCCTATATATGGGCGCGTCAAGAACGCTTGCGGATATGGCGATGGTGCAATATATCGCAAAAGCTTTGTATCCGCAGCTATTTAAAGACGTAGATCCGATAAAGACCTACGTTGATTTTCACAAAAAGTACTTGCCTGTCGTTCCCGTCGGAACTATAGCCATCCAAGCGGACGAAAAATGAATAAAATAAGTTCCGAAGAGGTCGTAAAGGCTCATAGAAAGCGCGAATTTAAACGCTTAATCATCATCTTGAGCTTTATAGTCGTGGGTCTTGTATCGATGGTGTTTGATATCGGTACCGGGCCTGCGATGCTCTCGCCAAGAGAAGTCGTAGATACGCTTTTACAGCCGATTTTAGGCGGCGAGCAGGATAAATTTTTATACCACATCGTTTACGATATCAGGCTTCCCGTAGCGCTTATGGCTTTAGTCGTAGGCGCGGCTTTGGGAGCGGGCGGCGCAGAGATACAGACGCTTTTAAACAACCCTATGGCAAGCCCCTATACGCTGGGACTTGCCGCGGCGGCAGGGTTTGGCGCATCGCTGGTGATGGCGTTTGGTTCGTTTGGACTGCCTCAAATTTACGCCGTGCCTATCGGTGCGTTTATCATGACGATGTTAGCGGCGTCTATACTGTTTTTGTTTTCGATGATGAGGCGATTTGGGTCGGCTACTTTGGTTTTAGTCGGTATCGCGCTTTTGTTTTTGTTTCAGTCAATGCTCTCTTTGGTGCAGTTTTTGTCCGCGCCCGAGATTTCGCAGGCGATTTTGTTTTGGCTGTTCGGTAGCCTCCAAAAGGCTAAATGGAGTACGCTGGCCGTCGCTACGGTCGTAACGGTCGTATGCATCTCGCTACTGATGCTAAATACTTGGGCGCTAACGGCTTTGAAACTGGGCGAAGAGCGAGCCAAAAGCATGGGCGTAAATTTATCCGCCCTTAGGATTAAAATTTTGCTTATAGTTTCGGTTATGACGGCTACGGTTATTAGCTTCGTCGGCGTTATAGGCTTTATCGGTCTGGTCGCTCCGCATATCGCTAGAAATTTAGTCGGCGAGGATCAGAGATTTTTCCTGCCTACTACTATCTTCGTCGGTGCGGCGTTTTTGTCGATAGCTTCGGTACTTTCTAAGGTTATAAATCCGGGCGGACTCTTTCCGGTCGGCATCATCACGGCGTTTGTGGGCGTGCCGTTTTTCTTCTGGATCATCCTCTCAAGGAAAAACGTATGCTAGAGCTTAAGAATTTAACGATATACCGCGGCTCGCTTTGCACGGCAGATGCCGTAAACGCTAGCTTTGAAGAAGGCAAGGTTTACTCCGTACTAGGGCCTAACGGCGCAGGCAAAACTACGCTCATAAGCGCGATTTTCGGCGAGATGGGCTATGAGGGCGAGATTAAATTCGGCGAAGAGAGGTTAAATTTCAAAAACCATTTCTCGTGGAAAAAGAAAATCGGCTACATGCCCCAAGATAGCTACGTAGACGCGAGTTTAACGGCTCTTGAGGTCGTTTTGCTAGGGCTTATGGATAGTCTCGGGCTTTATCTAAAAGACGAGCAAATAAACTCGGCCGTAGAGATAATGAAAAAACTAGGGATTTTACATCTAGCCGGTCGCGACGTGATGCAGCTTTCGGGCGGTCAGCGCCAGATGGTGATGTTTGCCTCCGTGCTTATCAAAAAGCCTAAAATTTTACTTTTGGACGAGCCTGTTTCGGCTCTTGATATGCACCATCAATGCGTGCTTTTGGACTGCGTTAGGAAATTTACGCGCGAGCACGGTATAACTACCGTGATGATACTGCACGATTTATCGCTGGCGTCGCAGTTTAGCGACGAGGTGTTGCTACTAAGCGACGGCAAGATAAAAGCCAAAGGCGAAGCTAAAAAAACCATAACTAAAGAGCTAATACAAGAGCTTTATAAAGTAAACGTGGATATTTTTTACGACGATGCCGGCGTACCGGCCGTAGTCGCAAAGTCGGCATTTGGGGTAGAGTAGCGCGTGAGGATTTTTATCTTAAGTTGCCTTGCTTACGCAAAGGGCAACGAGGATTTGCGAAATTTAAGCCGCGCGTTTAGCGACGGCGGCGCGCCGTGCGAGATAGTACCGTGGCAAAATTTAGACGTCGGTTCGCTAGACGAAGATTCTTTGATTTTGCCGCTTGCGGCTTGGGATTACAGCCTAGACGCGGCTAAATTTTTATCGTTTTTGGGCGAGCTTGAAAAAAGCGGAGCGAAGATAATAAACGGCGCCGAGATCGTGCGCTGGAATTTATCGAAAAAATACCTCTTAGAACTTGAAGCCTTAGGACTTCCCGCGATCCCTAGCACGCTTTTAAACGGCGATGAAAATATAGAAGAGCTAAGGCGAATTTGCCCGGGCGGCGTGATAAAACCGCTCGTCGGACAGAGCGGCAACGGCGTAGCTAAAATCGACGAAATATCAAATTTAAGCGAATATAAAAACGGAGCTTTGCTTCAGCCTTTTATCGAAGAGATCGCCGTTAGCGGCGAAATTTGCTTGATATTTTTAGGCGGCGTTTTTTCTCACGCCGTACGCCGCTCGCCTGCTAGCGAGGATTATAGGGCAAACTCGAATTTCGGCGTTAAGATTAGCTCGGTAGAGCCGCCCGTAGCCTTTTTAAACATCGCGCGAGACGTTTTAGCTAGGCTTGCCTTTAATCCCGTCTACGCAAGGATAGATCTAATCGGCGCAAAAGATAAAATTTTAATCAACGAAGTCGAGCTTATCGAGCCTAGTCTTTATTTTAGCTACGGCAAAAACTCTACCGAAAAATTCGTAAAAGTAATCCTGGATAAATTTGTCGCGGAAAAGAAAATTTAGAGCCGATCGGCTCTAAATTTGATTATTTTGGGTTTCCTAGGCTAGCCTTGATAAAGCCCAAAACTACGGGATTTGGATTTGTTAGGCGGCTGGTGAATTCCGGATGAAACTGCACGCCGACGAACCACGGATGTGAGTTTTTGGCGCCCGCTGCAGGCGAGCTAAGCTCGACGGCCTCGATCAGTCCGTCGCTCTCGCCGCTAACTATCAGGCCGTTTGCTTCAAATTCGGCTCTGTATTTCGGATTTGCCTCGTAGCGGTGGCGGTGGCGTTCTTTGACGCTTTTAGCGCCGCCGTAAATTTGACTTAGCAGCGAGCCCGGCTTCACGTCGCAGGCGTAAGCGCCAAGCCTCATCGTGCCGCCGACCGGGCTTTGGTGCGTGCGGATCTGCGTCTGGCCGTGCGCGTCGATGAAACTATCGATGAGGTAGATGATAGGATTTACGCACTCGGGCTTAAATTCGACCGAATTTGCGTCCTCGAGCTTTAGCACGTTGCGGGCAAACTCGATGAGCGCTAGCTGCATGCCTAGGCAGATGCCAAGATACGGCACGCCGTTTTCGCGGGCGTATTTGATCGCCTCGATCTTGCCGCTCACGCCGCGCTCGCCAAATCCTCCGGCAACTAGCACGCCGCCTACGTCTTTTAGTAGCTCCTCGACGTTTGAGGGCTCGATCTTCTCGCTATCTATCCACTTTAAATTTACCCTCGCGTCAAGGCTCGCGCCCGCGTGGATGATGCTCTCGGTCAAGCTCTTGTAGCTCTCTTTTAGATCGACGTATTTGCCCACAAATGCTATCGTGGTCTCTTTCGTCGGCGCGATGATGCGCTTAACTAGGCTGTCCCAGTTGCGCATATCAAGCTTTAGCTCGCCCAAATTTAAAATTTCGGCGATCGGCGTTAAGACGTCTTGGTTATAAAACGCGAGCGGCACCTGATAGATGCTGGCCGAGTCGATGCTCTCGATGACGCAGTTGCGCTCTACGCCGCAGCTGGCGGCTATTTTATCTTTTAACTCGCGATTTAGCGGCTGCTCGGCGCGGCAGATGATCATATCGGGACTAATGCCGATACGGCGCAGCTCGCCGACGCTGTGCTGGGTCGGTTTGGTTTTTAGCTCGCCCGCGACTTTTATAAATGGAACGAGAGTTAGGTGGATATTCATCGCGCGTTTGCGGCCGACCTCGATGCGAAGGGCGCGGATAGCCTCCAAAAACGGCAATCCCTCGATGTCGCCTACCGTACCGCCGATTTCAACGATCAGTATGTCGCGACCCTCGCCCGCCTTTTTGATGCGATCAACGATCTCGCCCACGATGTGCGGGATGACTTGGATCGTTTTGCCTAGATAGTCGCCTCTGCGCTCTTTTTCGATGACGGAGCTATAAACGCGGCCGGTCGTGAAGTTGTTATCCTGGCTTAGGCTCTCGTCTAAAAATCTCTCGTAGTGCCCCAGATCCAGATCCGTCTCCGCGCCGTCGTCGGTGACGAAAACCTCGCCGTGCTCGAGCGGACTCATGGTGCCGGGATCTACGTTGATGTACGGGTCAGCCTTTAGCATGCTTACTTTTAAGCCCGTGTTTTTAAGAAGCGTGGCGATAGAAGCCGCCGCGATGCCCTTACCTAGCGAACTTAGCACGCCGCCCGTTATAAAAATATACTTTGTTTCGTTTAGATTTTTTTGCATATCGCGCCTTTTAAATTTTTAGCGAGATTATACCTTATTTAAAATTTATAAACGCTTGAGAGCATAAATAATTTTGCAAGTCTAAAACTTTAAAATGATATTTTAAGTTAAATTTCTGTAGTATGTTAAGTTATGATTAAAAAATATCTCAAAAACATCTCGTCTTTGTATATCGACGGCTTTAGGAACATGAAGCTCGGAAAGAGCCTGTGGCTGGTGATAGCTATCAAGCTACTTATAATGTTCGGGATTTTAAAAGTATTTATCTTTGATGAAAGTTTAAATTCAAAATTTGAGAGCAACGAGGCCAAAGCCGACTTCGTAATCTCAAATTTGACAAAGGAATAAAATGTCTGAAATCGCTTCGGTCGATTGGTCGCGCGCGCAGTTTGCGCTCACCGCGATTTACCACTTTTTGTTTGTTCCGCTCACGCTGGGACTTAGCTTTATCATCGCCATTATGGAGAGTATTTACGTCAAAACCGGCAGCGAGCAGTGGCTAAAAATCACCAAATTTTGGCTCAAACTCTTCGGTATAAACTTCGCTATCGGCGTGGCTACCGGTATCATAATGGAATTTGAGTTCGGCACCAACTGGGCGAACTACAGCTGGTTTGTCGGCGACATCTTCGGCGCGCCGCTAGCTATCGAGGGCTTGCTCGCGTTTTTTATGGAGGCGACGTTTTTTGCCGTTATGTTTTTCGGCTGGGATAAGGTTAGCAAGAAATTTCACCTCAT
>NZ_CALIII010000167.1 GCF_938018145.1 uncultured Campylobacter sp. | reverse complement strand
GGCGCGGCAAATGGGTGCCGCAGACGAAGCATTCGGCCTTTACGGCTGCGGACGGAATGCGCACCGAGATAAATTTTACGTGGAGCGAGGACGCGTGGCAGCCGCAGGAGAGGACGGTGCAAAAAATAGAGCCCGAGTTTAGGCGCTTTACCGATCTTAGATGCCGCTGGGACGCCGCAAAGAGCGAGTGGAACGGCTGCTACAAAAACGTGCGCGAGGAGACCGAGCAAGGTCGCTTAAAGTACTCCGCATCGTCGTTTTGGCAGAGGGAGTCGCAGCGCTGGGAGGTCGTGTTTGAAAACGAGCTTAGCTACGATGCGCGCAGCAACCTGATAAAAAATCGCGAGATGTCTGATGGCGAGCGGCGCGAGTATGTCTACGCCTACGACGAGGCGGGAAATAACGTATCTTCGGTGCTTCGCGAGCCTAATGAGAGCGGCAAATGGCGCGAAACGCAAAAGACGGTAAACGTCTTTGAGCCAGACATCTTGGCGCGCGACGTCATGGATCGCGGATTCATCGGCGACTACGTAGCCGCGGGCGAAAATGCAATCAAAAGCAGCAAGCAGTATTTTTTAGACGGCGATGAGTTTAAGCTAAACGAGATGCTCGAGTGGTTTTACGAAAAGTGCGAGTAGTCTCGTGAATGAGCCGTGTATCGTTCAAATTTCGCGCGATGATGCGATGACGTTTGGCTGTGAGGTGGATTTTGGCGTCTAAATTTGACGAGCGGCGGAGTATGGTTTTTAAATAAAATTTAGGAGAAAACGTGAAAAATTTGGACGAAATTTTACTCTCTTTCGATGAAAATACGCAAAATGTTTTATTTCTAAACGGCAATGGCGCTAAACACCCGGTTTGGGACGATGCGGACGAGGTTTTCGCAAAGGCGGTGGAGCAAATTTTAGATAAAAGCCTAGGGCTGCAAAAGGGCGTTGATTATAGCAAAACGCCTAAATTTTATGGTGCCCGACCGCTCGCGTTTATCGGCGTGCATACGCAGATGATCGGGCGAAAAAGCATAGGATTTTTGCTCACGAGTCGGCATCTTTTGGTTAAATTTGACGCGTCGGCCGTAAATGTCGATGAGGTAGCGGCTGCGTTTAGGCTCGGCAAGTATCTGCAAAACGAGCTGGAAAATCTCGCGTGGCAAGAGCTAGAAAAATGCGAATTTGAAATCGAGGACGAGATGAAAGCGGCGATGAAAAGGGCGCTAAAAGCGGTCTTGCAGGCGGTTTTCGAGGAGGGCGTTAAAGCCGAGGAGCGCACGATCGCGGATAAAATTTTGGAGCTTGAGCTGGGCGAAGCGCTAAAAACGCCGCTTGACGAGAGCAAGCTATTATCCAAATCGCTCGGAGTTTTTAAGCCTAACTCGCCGATTTTTCATAGCTTAGATAGCGCGCTTTTTGGACTCAGTAAGCCTTTTGGCGTGATTTTGGACGAGCGCGGACTCATTAGCCGCGACCTTATGGAAGAGCCCGTTTTTAGCTCGTGGGATGAGATCGCAGACGCGTCCATAACGGTAAAAGAGGGGGAAGAAGACGTCATAATAATCGGCGAAAAAGAGCATAAGATACCTTTTGAGCTAAAAGATAAAAAGGAAAATTTCGCCGAGTTTTTAAAATTTACGGCGGCGCTAAAAGCGTAAAATTTAAGCCGAATTTTCGTATAATCGCATAAAAACTAAGGAGAAAAAATGCTAAAAAAGATGGCTGATACGATAAGGTTTTTGTGCGCGGATATGGTGCAGCAGGCAAACAGCGGGCATCCGGGCGCGCCGATGGGGCTAGCGGACGTCATGGTCGTGCTGGCTAAATTTCTAAATCACAATCCTAAAAATCCAAACTGGCTAAACCGCGACAGGCTCGTGTTTAGCGGCGGTCACGCAAGCTCGCTCGTGTATAGCTTTTTGCATCTTAGCGGCTATGATCTTAGCCTTGATGATCTAAAAAACTTCCGCCAGCTAGGCTCTAAAACTCCTGGCCACCCAGAGATCCACACCAAAGGCGTCGAGGTCGCGACCGGACCGCTGGGGCAGGGCGTAGCAAATGCGGTGGGCTTTGCTATGGCGGCAAAATACGCGGCTAATCTGCTAAACGAACCTGAAAACGCCGTCATCGATCATAAAATTTACTGCCTCTGCGGCGACGGAGACTTGCAGGAGGGTATCAGCTACGAGGCCTGTGCGGTCGCGGGCAACCTGCGCCTAGACAACCTCGTGCTGATCTACGACTCAAACAACATCACGATCGAGGGCGACACGAGCATCGCTTGGAGCGAGGACGTGAAGGCGAGGTTTGAGGCGCAGGGCTGGGACGTCGCGCGTATCGACGGCCACGACTACGATCAGATCGAGTTTGCGCTAGAGCAAGCCGCCGAAAAAGAGCGCCCGTATCTCATCATCGCAAACACCCGCATCGCAAAGGGCGCGGGCGAGCTAGAGGGCAGTCACCACAGCCACGGCGCGCCGCTTGGCGAGGAGATCATAAAAGCCGCTAAAATCGCAGCAGGCTTTGATCCTGAGCGCAAATTTGCCATCGACGAGGACGTGCTGATTCGCTTCCGCGCTGCGCTAGAAAAGGGCGACCTGGCCGAAGCTCAGTGGAACAAAAAGGTAGAAAATCTAAGCAGCGAGAGCAAAAATATGCTAAACGCGCTGCTAAATCCCGATTTTAGCAAGATAAATTTCCCTGATTTTAGCGGCAAAAAGCTAGCCACGCGCGATAGCAACGGCATCATCATGAACGAGATAGCGCGCGCGATGCCCGGCTTTATCGGCGGTAGCGCGGATCTGGCGCCGTCGAACAAAACCGAGCTAAAGGGCATGGGCGACTTCCCTAATGGCCGCAACATCCACTACGGTATCCGCGAGCACGCCATGGCCGCGATAAATAACGCAATCGCTAGATACGGGCTTTTCTTGCCGTTTAGCGCGACGTTTTTTATCTTTAGCGACTATCTAAAGCCGTCTGCGCGTATCGCTTCGCTGATGAGCGTTAGGCACTTTTTTATCTTTACGCACGACAGCATCGGCGTGGGCGAGGACGGCCCGACGCATCAGCCTATCGAGCAGCTTAGCACGCTTCGCGCGATGCCGAACTTTTACACCTTCCGCCCGGCCGACGGCAACGAAAACGCGCTTTGCTGGAAGGCGGCGTTAAATTTACGCGCTCCAAGCGCCTTCGTGCTTAGCCGCCAAGGCCTCGCTCCGCTTGAAAAAGGTGAACTAGGCGGCGTAGAAAACGGCGCGTATCTGCTAAAACGCGCGCAAAACGCCAAAATCACGCTAATAGCTAGCGGTAGCGAAGTGGAGCTTTGCGTCAAAGCGGCTGAAATTTTAGCCGCTCGCGGTATCGGCGCGAACGTCGTCTCTGCTCCGTGCTTTGATCTGCTTTGCGAGCAGCCGCGCGAGTACGTGGATAAAATTTTAGATCCGCAAACCAAAATCATCGCCGTCGAAGCCGCAAGCGCGCTAGAGTGGTATAAATTTGCGGGTGAAATTTACTCGATGAAGAGCTTTGGCGAGAGCGGCAAGGCGGGCGCATTGTTCGAATACTTCGGCTTTACGCCTGAAAAGATTGCGGAATTTGCGCAGGAAACGGCGAAGTAAAATCTAGCTTTAAATTTGACGGTTTTGGCTTGGGCTAGAGCCGTCAAATTTGAGAACTCATACCGGGCGAGACCCGCATCAAATTTACACGGTTTGCTCGCGGAAAAATCAAAATTTAAAAAGGGAAAGATTGCAAAAATATAGGCAAAAAACAGGGCGATTCGCCGACGAAAATTTCATCTTAAATTTAGCTCGCGGCGAGGGTAAATTTGATGCGCAAAAAGGCTTGAGCGAGCAAATTTACGCTCAAGATAAAATCAAATTTAGCGCGCAAAATACGATTAAATTTAACCAAAAGGCTGGGTAATGGAACTCTCGCACATCATCGTTTTAGCCCTAGTTCAGGGCATTAGCGAGTTTTTGCCCGTATCTAGCTCGGCGCACCTCGTGCTGGTGCCAAAGCTGCTTGGATGGGCGGATCAAGGACTAGCCTTTGACGTCGCCGTTCACGTAGGCACGCTAGTTGCGATTTTGATTTATTTCAAAGACCGCATCGCCGCGCTTTTGAGAGATTTTTTCGCCTCGATCGCTCAAAAAAAGACGGTCGGCCAAAGCACGCTCGTGTGGGCGACCGGTTTTGGCACGATCCCCGTGGGGCTGTTTGGCCTAGCCTTTGGCGATTTTATCGAGCAGTACGCTAGAAACGGCGCTTTGATCGCTATTATGACCATAGTTTTTGGATTAATTTTAGGCTTTGCCGACAAAAAAAGCGGCGCAAAGGACGAAACCGTCATCACGATAAAAATCGCCCTAATCATCGGCCTAGCGCAGGCGATCGCGCTCATACCGGGCGTTTCGCGCTCGGGCGTGACGATGACGGCGGCGCTGATGCTCGGTTTTTCTCGAACGGCAAGCGCAAATTTTTCGTTTTTACTCTCGATCCCGGTTATCGTGTTAGCAGGCGGCTTGGA
>NZ_CALIII010000166.1 GCF_938018145.1 uncultured Campylobacter sp. | reverse complement strand
TTTTAAATCATCATTTACTATTTCGTTTTTTAAGGCTTTCGGGAGTAAAATTTGAGTGTAAATTTGGCCTAGTCAGTTAAATTTGACGGCCTATAAGCAGACGTAAATTTAAATTATATTTTAGTTTGCGCGTTTTACCCACACCGTAAAATTTGACGCCGAGCAGCTTTAAACTTACGCCGTCAAATTTGACGTTTTTGGCGAGCAATGTTTGGTTAAATTTGATTTAAAAGGAGAATTTATGCGTATCGCTTCGATCGATCATATCGTTTTAACGGTGGCAAATTTGCAACGGACGCTTGATTTTTACGTGCGCGTACTGGGTATGCGCGAGGTTGATTTCGCAAACGGACGCAAAGCTCTGGCTTTTGGCTCGCAAAAGATAAATTTGCACGTAAAAGGCGAGGAGATTTTGCCTAACGCGCGAAACGCAAACGTGGGAACGGCCGATATTTGCTTGCTTACGGATACGCCGCTTGAGCTAGTTTTAGAGGAGCTAGAGGTTGCCGGCATCGCCGTAGAGCAAGGCATCGTGCCGCGAACTGGAGCGCTTGGAGCGATAAGCTCAATCTACGTGCGCGACCCGGACGGAAATTTGATAGAGATTAGCAGATACGTTTAAATTTGACGGGTTTATAAAAAGGCGAAGCGTTAAATTTAACCTCAAATTTAACGCCCCGCCCTTGCTAAATAGCGTTTTATCGCGACTTACTGCGACTCCCTCGCGTTCATCTTTATATAAATATGTAAAATATCTATCGCAGCAGGCGTCACGCCGCTGATCTCGCTAGCCGCAAAGAGCGTCGGCGGGGCAAATCTCTCGAGCTTTTCGACCACTTCGTTGCTAAGCCCGCTGATACCGCGGAAGCTAAAGCCCTCGGGGATTTTCACGCTCATCATATCTTTCATGCGGTCGATCTGCTTTTTTTGCTCGGCGATGTAGTGTTGGTATTTGGCTTCGGTCAAAATTTGCTCCAAGCTAGCTTCGTCGAGCGCCTCAAAAAATGGATCTAGCTTGCGCAGCTTTTCGCCCGTGAAGCTCTTTCTGGCGACGATTTTTTGCAGGGTCAAATTTTGGCTGATTATCTCCTCGTCAAGGCTAGCTAAAAGCTCTAAATTTCGCTTCGTCGGCGTGATCTCGGTGCCGTTTAGCAGCTCTAGCCCGCGAGTCAAATTTGACCTTATGGCTTCTATTTTCTCAAACGTCGCTTCGTCTAGCAAGCCAAGCTCGCGGCCGTATCCGCCTAGGCGCAGCACGGCGTTATCCTCGCGCAACAGCAGTCTATACTCGGCGCGGGAGGTAAACATGCGGTAGGGCTCCTTTGTGCCTTTGGTCACTAGATCGTCGATGAGAACGCCGATGTAGGCCTCGTCGCGGCGCAGGACGAACGGCTCTTTGCCATCAAGCGCAAGCGCTGCATTTATGCCCGCCATCAGTCCCTGCGCGCCAGCTTCCTCGTAGCCCGTCGTGCCGTTTATTTGGCCTGCGAGATAGAGTCCGCGCGCCTTTTTGGTCTCTAGCGTGTGTTTTAGCTCGGTGGGCTGGACGTAGTCGTACTCGATCGCGTAGCCGTGGCGCACGATGCGAGCGTTTTCAAAGCCTCTGACCGAGCGTAGCATCGCGACCTGCACTTCATACGGCAAGCTCGTAGAAAAGCCGTTGATATAGTACTCCGTGGCCTCTAGCGTCTGCGGCTCGACGAAAAGATGATGCCTGTCGCGGTCGCCGAATCTATTTATCTTATCCTCGATACTCGGGCAGTAGCGCGGACCCACGCCCTCTATCTGACCCGTAAATAGCGGCGCTTTGTCGAAATTTGAGCGGATGATGTCGTGCGTGGTCTCGTTCGTGTAGGCGATGTAGCAGGGCAGCTGCGTAGGCGCGAAGTCTCTCGTGCGGAAGCTAAATGGGCTTGGATCCTCGTCGCCGCCTTGGATCTCAAGCACGCTAAAGTCGATACTTTTAGCGTCCACGCGCGGGCAGGTGCCGGTCTTTAGCCGGCCGACTTCTAGACCTAGTTCGCGCAGGCTATCGCTTAGATTTTTAGCGCTTAGCTCGCCCACGCGGCCGGCTTCTAGTTTGTTAAATCCGACGTGAATTAGCCCGTTTAAAAACGTGCCCGTCGTGATGATGAGCTTGCTGGTTTTATACTCGTTGCCTAGGTGGGTTTTTACGCCCGTGATTTCGCCGTCTGAGCTTAAAATTTGCGTCGCGATCTCTTGGCTGATTTCAAGATTTGGCGTATTTAGCAGTAAATTTCGCATATAGACGCGGTAGCGGTCCATGTCGATCTGAGCGCGGCTACCTCGCACGGCCGGGCCCTTGCTCTCGTTTAGCACGCGAAACTGTATGCCCACGGCATCGGTCGTTAGCCCCATCTGCCCGCCTAGAGCGTCGATCTCTTTTACGAGGTGGCCTTTTGCTAGACCCCCTATTGCGGGGTTGCAGCTGGCTGCTCCGATTTGCTCGGCTAGGATGGTGATTAGTAGCGTTTTTTTGCCCATTCTTGCGGCGGCGAGGCTGGCTTCGATGCCTGCGTGACCGCCTCCGACGACGATAATATCATAGTTCATATTCAAATTTTCCTTGTCCTTAAAATTCGCGATTTTATCAAAAAACAGATAAAATATACAAAAATTTAAGGAAAGACGGCGAGGAAATTTGGCTTAAATTTGACTCTCTTTGCCGTAGTCTCAGCGAGCTGCGGTTGCTCAAAATTTACCTTCCACCCCTCTTTTAAATTCAAATTTAATCCTCCAAATTATAAAATTCTCCACATTTAATCCATCGGAAAAATCATGAAAAAGCTTATTTTTTGTATTGTTTTGGTTTCAGCGTTTATCGGCGCTTTTGATTTGGCTATGGCTAAAGAAGCTAAATTTGAGCCTATAAATTCGCCGCAAGCCTTGCTGGAGTTTATCAAAGACGGGCAGGAAAAGGGCTATTTCCCGCAAAAAATCGTGCAGTTTTTGGGCGAGCCTAGGATTATGCAGGCTATTTATAGATTGCAAGACGTGGATTTTGATTTTTGCCGAGGTTGCGACCTGACAAAACGGGGCTGATTACGGCCGCGGCGCTAAGATATTTATGACGGCGCAGGACAAAAACGAGACCATAAAACCGATCTCCGAAAACGCGGCGTTTATCCTAGGGGGCGGCAACGATGAGGTTAAATTTTCGCCCGCGGATTTAAATGTTTATTATCTAGGCAGCGGAGACGACAGGGCCGAAAAAAGCATGGGCGTGGGCATTTTTATATTTGAAACGGGCTGGGGGCGCGACGAGATCTTGCTGTCTCCCGACGAACTGCACACCGTCATCGATACGGGCAAGATCGTGGACTACGACGGTAGCTATCCTTATAGGTTTAGATCGTTTTTCGTGTTTGGCAATGGCATAAAGAGCGAGGATATGCGCTGGCGGAGAGAAGTTCGCCTGCTCAAATTTGGGCGTGATGTACCTCGAGCGCGCGGGCATCGCCGAGGACGTGCAAAAGGGGTTAAAATTTTTACAAAAAGCCTGTGATAGCGGGGACCTTAGGCGGTTGCGTAAATCTAGCCGAGCACTACGAGTAGGCGGGCGAGCTAGCCACTGCGGCGAAATACTACGCCAAGACCTGCGAGATCGGCAAAGACGACTTTGACGCGCAAAATATCGATACAATAACAAGGCCTGGAAAAAGGCGTGCGAGAAGCAAAATTTGAAGTGAAATTCGGCTGTTTTTGCGGCGCGAGCTTTTTAGGTTTGTTTTTTTGAGGATTTTGGGCGGAGTCGGCCTTGTGCGGCGATAAATTTGAGTAGATGCGGAAAAGGAGCTTTATTTTGCGCAAATTTATCCGCTTTGCTTGCGGTTTTGGCATTAATAACACGGCGAGTTTTTGATTTAAATTCAAAGCTTAAGTAGGGCCGGCAAATTTACGAGAAAATGCGGCATTTTTGATTAAATTTAGTAGCGACAAGAGGTTAATTTGCTGGGTTCAAATTTGCTTGCGAGGCTTGTAGTTTGGGCTCAAATTTTACTTTATGCGACTCTGATTTTTTTGCGCTCGGGCATAAATTTAGCCCGCATAACGGCGATCTTTACGGCGATAAATTTTTGCAGCTAAATTTGAGCGACTTTTGGAGTGCATTGTTTTGCTTAAATTTAGCTGCACTGCTTGCGACTTTGGCCTAAGGAATGTCGCGCGCAAAGTAAAATTTAACTTTCACGCGGCAGCGTGTTTAAAAATAAACCTTATCTATCTCATCGATATTTACGCCGTGTTTGGATAAAAAGTATCCTTTTACTTCTCTATACGTATCTTTATCAAATATCGTGATCATGTAATAGCTATTGTGCGGTACGCCCCAAAAGCTGCCTTCGGTATCATGCGGCTCGTCTATGCAGATAACAGGGAAAGATGAAAATTTAGCATTCCTTCCGCCCAAGATAAAACACATAAAAAACTTGGTGAGTAAATTCCCAACCAAATAGAATACTATGATGCAAAAAACCATATATGCTATATCCAAAGATAGCGTAATGACGTAAAAAAATACAGGCGCCACTGCAATCCAAATAATCCAGTCTCTAGGTCTTTCACTGCCGATAAAAAACGGCTTATAAATAAAATTCCTTAAGTCGTCGCGTTTTGATACGAATACTCTTTTGCCTTTTTCGTAAAAATCTATACTGCCGTTTTTTATCTTTAAAACGGGTTGCTCTTTTTTATATCTATAAAATTCGCCTAGCGCAAAAATTAGTATCAATAAAAATACAGGTAGACAACTTATTAAAGCGTCTATGATGTCGGTATAATCGTCATAACTATTTAAAACTACTGCACCGCATAGTCCGATCATCAATTGCGCCATTTTTAACAAAATCTGATATGATTTTTCATAGTTTTTTACTATTATCGGCTCTTTATCGTAGTCTCTTGCAAATTTCTTTGAGCTGGAATTTGTCAAATTTGAGTTTTGAAGGTTGCTGTTTAAATTTGAGGTTTGTTCGTTTACCGTATTCAAATTTTACTCCTTTACTATGTTTTATTTACCAGATTCTTCTATGATCAGTTTTGGTTAAACCCGCATTTTTCAAAAGCCTCTCATAAGCTTTATCAAGCTCATGCTTTGCTTTGGCCTC
>NZ_CALIII010000165.1 GCF_938018145.1 uncultured Campylobacter sp. | reverse complement strand
CGCATTTTTGACGTGCGCATCGTTAGCTTTGAGTTTGACGACGCGTTTATCCCGCACGGCGCTACGGCCGACGTCGAGAAGGCTCTTGGTATCGATGCGGCAAGCATTTGCGAGAAAATTTTAGCCGAAACGGCGGATTAAATTTGAACTGAAGAGTTTTTGCGCGTTTTGGCGAGCGCATTTAGGCGGAAAAGGCGAAAAATTTGAGCGAAACAAACCTTTTTATACTCGGTCTCGCTACTCTTACTTTGATTTACCGCCCCTAAACGGTACGGGCAAATTTGCGCGAGTTAAGCCGGTTTTATTGATTTTTATCTTCGTTTATCTTTTTTACGGGCTGGCTTGCGAGCGAATTTTGGGTTAAATTTGAGCCGCGATAGGCTTTGTGCTAAGGTTTGTTTTGCTCGCTGTGCCCTAGGATAAAATCGCTAAAAACATTGCAGACTTTCGTTTTTTGCCGTTTATAATGCTTAAATTTGGCGCCGGTGCTTGATTTGACGCGGATTTTATCAAAAAGGTAAAATTTAAGTAGATTTTTGCTCGTAAATTTAGCCGTACGGCAAGGCACAGAAGCTTGTTTAAATTTAAAATCGCAATTAGCGAAAACTAAAAAAATGCGAAAAAAACGTAGCCGTATCTAAAACGCTGCGGTATCGCCGCAACCGACAAAAAATAAATTTTTACGGTAGCGGTGATAAGCAGCGGTCGGTTGCAACGATCGATAGGAAAATTTACACCGCATTAAAAGTCGGATTTTTATTTAAATTCGGCATGGCAATTTTAAGTCTAAACGTCTAAAATTTACCTTGAGTATAGCGCTTAAACTCGTAAAAAGTATAAATTTGACTACAAATGACACAAATTTTAGTAAATAATAATTTATATTACCAACTATAAAGAAGTTTTAAATAAAATTTTTGTATATTTAGCTAAAAAATATCAGGAAAAACGATGAACTATATGGAACTTCTCAAAAATCACGGCCTCAAAGCCACCCCGCAGCGCCTCAGCGTGCTCAAAATCCTCGACCGCCACACGCACCCGACGATCGATGAGCTTTACGAGGAGATCTGCGCCGAAAACCCGTCCGTATCGCTCGCAACGGTGTATAAAAACCTAAATATGCTAAAGGACGAAGGCCTCGTCGTCGAGGTAAATATGCCAAATCAAAAGGCGCGCTACGACATCTTTAGCTACCCGCACATCCACGTCGTATGCGAGAGCTGCGGGCACGTCGAGGACTATAACTTCTGCGAGGCGCTGAGCGAGTACAAGGAAAGCTTGGAGAGAAAGCTCGGAAATTTCATCGAAAAGATGAATGTGCTCGTAACCGTAAAAGACTGCAAAAACTGCCGCCATTAAGCTTTTGGCTCGCTTTTTGGTGGGCTAAATTTTTTCTCTCATTTATAGTTTTGCAATGGATTAAATTTGAACTTATGTCGATAAAATTTGTCGCTATTTTTGATTCTGCAAGCGAGCTTTTATCAAGAATAAGTTGTACTCACAAGGGCTTTGGCGGCACTAAAAACGGCGACATTTTGCATCTTAACCTACTTAAATTTATACTAAACCTCACTCTGCGACGCGATTTACCCAGATCAAAAACTCATCGCTCGGGTTCTCGTCGTCCAAATGTGCGGGAGTGACGAGCTCAAGCGCAGTTTGCGGGATCGTCGTTTTGAACGTCTGTGTTACCCACTGCTGAAATTTCAGGTTTGGATGCACGATAAAGTCGTCATTCTCGCTGTTTGGCGGAGTGCTAAAATCCTCATCTCAGCAGATTTCATCATATCCTATCGCAAGCAATCTCAAAAAATCAAGCCCGCTGCGAGCCAAAACGCAGGTCATCGTCGAGCCCGAACCCGATCCCATGTGCCGGGTCTAGTCTCGCCCGCATCGTCCAGCCACAGCGCGCACATCGAGCCCTCCGAGCCGCTGCCTGCGAACACGCAAAGCCGCTGCTTGATCTCCGCGGCAAGCTCGCGATCCTCGCCGTAAAACCAATACCTTAGCTCCTCGTCGCGATTTTTCGGATCATCCGTGAAAAATACGATGTCCGTGCCGCCCTCGCGCTCATCGTCGCTCCAACTCTGCTGCAGCCGATCCTGCGGGTAGAGATAGCCGCGTCTGCGCCCGCCCGCGTCGTCATAAAAGCCGTTTGCTTCGATCCACGCATAAAGCGCCTCAAGTTCGCTCGGCACGCGCATGCCCTGCGGTAGCGCCTCGCGCAGCTGCGCTAACAATAAATTTTCCACGATCGCTCCTTTTGCTAAATTTGCCGCTCGAATTTTACTGCGTTTCGGCTAAATTTACGGATATTTTGTCTGATATTTGCGGCGTTTTATGCGCCCCGTCGCCGCAAGCGCAAATCGGCTCTTTAAATTTAGCCTATTTTGGTTGTGATACGCACAGGCGGTGTGAGCGCATATTTGAAAAAGGGTATGAGAATTTTCAGTAGAAAAATGCGTAAAATTTTACGACCTAAATTTTACTATTTTAAGGTTTCTTTGCTTTTTTGCAGAAATTTACGGTTTTAAATTTAGCTCGCCGCAAAGAGTAAAATTTTAGCGATACCTATAAATTTAAAATTTCTCGCGCCTTTTGCTTGCATGCCTCAAATTTTTGCTCAAACTCCGCGCGTCTTTGCAGCTCGTTTTTCGCCCCCATTTTGGTGTATCCCGAGCCTCGCCCTAGAAAATATACATAGCCGGTATCTTTAAACTCCACCGCAAGCGGCATTTGCGCGCCCTCTACCCCCTCGCAAATAAGCTGCGCAAGCGCGTACTCCTCCAGCGCAAAGGCGTGCGGATACAGGCTTATCTTTTTTAGATTTTTAAGAGCGGCGAGCGGCAAAAGCGCCGGATATGGGGCCTTGCACTTTATCCAGGTTAGTTTTAGCACTTCAAGGCCCGTTAGGCCTTTGAGAAACTCGAAATCTACAATCGGCTGATCCCAATCCAGCGTGCCGCTAATGCACAGATATCGCAGCGAGGCTATGCCGCTAAGTCCCGAAAAATCGCTCACTCTGCGTAAATTTTCAAAATGCGCCGATCTTAAGCTTTTCAGCTCGCGCAGAGGCGAAAGGTCGCAAAATCCCGAGACGTATTCCAAAACGAGCTCCTGCAAAAGCGGCAGTTCGGCGAGAAAGTTGGTATTCTTCACTTGAGCTCTCGTAATGCGCAGACGCTTAAGCTGCCTAAGCCTAGATATCGCGGCGATCTGCTCCTTGCTCGGAAGATGCAGGGTAAGCTCCTGCAGATCCCCACACTCAAAAATCTGCTCCCAAAAAGGAGTATCCGCCCCGATTGTAGCGATCTGCAAGCTCTGCTTGTCCGCCACGGGGCCGTTTAGCGCGAATGCGAAACGTTCGCGGTTGGGCACCATCGCCCAGTAATCGTCCTTTCGATCTAGCAGATCCGCAAAGTGATGTATCATTCGTAGTCTCCGTTTTTGAAATTTTAAAGTGCGTAATTTTATCGCGCAAGCGGCGATGCTAAATTTAAGCCCGTTTTCAAGCTCGCAAACCCTATCGCCCTAAATTTAGTCTTGCCGCGGCTCATCCCGCGAATGCCGCCGCCACAATAACTCGCCGCGGTAGTCTGCGAATTTAAGCCCGGCGGGCTCTAGTCGAATTTAAGCCGCTCAAGCTTTTGTTAAATCAAGTTCACGCGCTCCGAATTCGTAAATTTCACGCCGCTTGAGCGGGCGGAAAAATAGAATTTCGTCTAAATTCCAAGCTCGGCTCTTATAAGCGATTCGTTTTGCGGCGTCAAAAAGCCCGCGATATCCTGCCACATGGAGTGAAAGCCGTATCCGCCCTCTATCATCTCGCTGCGCGCGGCATCTAGCCCCGATCAGATCACGCGATACATCGCCACCACAAGCCCCGTGCGATCGGCT
This sequence comes from uncultured Campylobacter sp., assembly GCF_938018145.1. Taxonomy (GTDB): domain Bacteria; phylum Campylobacterota; class Campylobacteria; order Campylobacterales; family Campylobacteraceae; genus Campylobacter_A. The sequence continues at coordinate 1,228 of NZ_CALIII010000165.1, read as the reverse complement.
CCGTGATAGCAGTGCACGAGCACGGCGCCCTCCTTTTGGCGCTCGCGAATGGTGCGCAAAACGTCCGCTATCTGCGCGGGCTTTATCTCCCAGCTTTGAAGCGGCTTGTTCGCGGGCCAAAATTGATCCCCAAACGCCCTTCTGTCGCCGCCTCTGCTAAAATGGCGCAGATTTACGATGCTTTTGATGCCAAGCTCGTGCAGCTTCGCGGCGTCGCCTCCGTCAAGCTGAGCACTACGAAACAGCCGCTCGTCCACGCGGTAGAAATTTTTCGCTTCGTCGATGAGGGTTGCTTTTTGCGATGAGTTTGAGTTTGTACCGTTCGCCGCGGTATCTGCGCTCTTAAATCGCACATCTTGAAATTTGGCGTCTTTTACGTCCGCAAGATTTAGCTCCGCGCCGCTCGTTTTTATAAAATTTATGGAATTTGCTTCTGTCGCAAGCTCTGCATTTACGCCTGTTGCAAAGCAAAATACAGCCGCTAGCGCAAGGGTTTTAAATTTCAAATTTCATCCTTTAAATTTGGCTAAATTTTATGATTTTTATAAAATTTGACGCTCGCAGCTAAAATGCAAAATGGCAAGCGTGCCTAAATTTAGCGTAAAATTTGAGCGTCAAGCCCGCCCAAATCCGCTGCCAAATTTTACTGCAAGCCCGCAAGCCGCGCTATTAAAATCAAAATTTCGTTTTAAAATTTCCCCGTTCCCGCCCTCGGTATCGCTAGATCAGTACGCGGTAGTTACATTGCGTAGTTACATTGCCCTTGTAAATTTACTGAAAATAAATCGTAAAAGGGGTGCGCCGTTTCCGCGAGCGCTGCCATAAATTTTTGTACTCGCCCCTTGCGATACTTACCCGAAATTTTATTTTTCGCGAAATCCTTTCAAATTTCGCCGCTAAATTTGACGCTTTAGTTGGTCAGATCGGTCTGCCAGTTCGCGCCTTGCAGCGTCGTATCAAGCTGCCTGATCTGCTTTGCTAGCTCATCCACCTGCTTTTGTAGCGCCGCGACATCAACCGTGCTTAAAATTTTAATCTCGCTGCGCGAATAAATTTCCACTTTTTGCGCGGAAGCTTGCGCGAAAGCCCGCAATGCACCAGCTTTTAGCGTGAGTACGTCGCGTTTGGCGATCAGCTCGGTTAGGCTCTTGCCATCCGCTTTTGCGGTGCAGTTGGTTAAATTTATCCGAACTATCAGGCGCTCAAGCTCGCTCGTAAGCGCGTCTAG
>NZ_CALIII010000164.1 GCF_938018145.1 uncultured Campylobacter sp. | reverse complement strand
AGGAACGTATTTTTTTGATAATAACACGCTAAGTCTGGGGGCTGAATACAGAAGAGAAAGGCTAAACGAAAAGGCAACGACCGCCGACGCCGCAAACGTAAAAAGGTATGATTTTTCGCTATACGGCGAAGATGATTTTGACGTAACCGACGCGCTCACGCTAACTGCCGGTCTAAGGTATAATCACGACAAAGACTACGGCGGACACGTATCGCCGCGCGGATATGCCGTATATCATCTAAGCGAAAATTTATCGCTAAAAGGCGGAGTATCGGCAGGCTACTCGACGCCTGATATCAAGATGCGAACCGACGGGCTTGCTCTGCCTTTTGCCGGCGGTATGGGAGCGCAGCTGGGTAAAAGCGACCTAAAACCAGAATCCAGCCTAAACTACGAAGCCGGCATCGCATACAGGGACGAGAGCCTTAACGTCTCGGCGATGGCGTTTTATACGCGGATAAAAGACGGTCTAGGCACGAAGCCGGTTTGCGTCGCACGCCCGGGCGTTCCTTGCGTGCATAACGGCAAGACCTATAGGCGCGGCATCTGGGAGAGCGTAAATATCGGCAAAGCCGAAGTAAAGGGCGTCGAGCTCGCCTCAGACTGGCAGATACTATCAAATTTAGCCCTGCACTCAAGCTACGTTTACACTAGATCAAAGCAAAAATCGGGCGCGTACGAGGGTAAATCTCTAAACAATCTACCCGTACATACCGTAAAAATAGGGCTTGATTATGATATGACGCCTGATCTAAATTTCTGGACGCAGATGAACTATCTAGGTAAAACCAGAGCCGTTTACGGCCTACCAGGTGACGAGGAGATAAAGGATTATACGCTATTTGACGCGGGCGTAAGCTACAAGCTAACTAAAAACGCAAGCGTAAATTTTAGCGTTTATAATATCTTTAACGAATACGTAACGACAAAATCCGGACGCTACGAAATTTTGATCGCCGACGGGATTAAATATAGACTCGGATTTAACGTAAATTTTTAAATTTAGCCGTATTTAAGCGGGGCGGTGTGTAGCGATCGCCGTCCTGCTACCGATTTTTAAAATTCGAGTTTAAATTTAAGGAGAAAGATGCCGTTTTTAAAGAAAAAGAAATTTTGGTTTAACGTCCATTTGATTTTAAGCCTAGCCTGTGTTTTACCGCTGCTTATCGTCGCTCTTAGCGGCGCGGTCATATCCTATCACGACGAGATTATAGACCTTGCAAACTCGCAAAAAACCTTCGTCAAGCGAGGCGAAAAAGAGCTTAGCGCGAGAGAAATTTTAGATATTTTTAAAGCTAAGGAACCAAATTTTACGCTTAGCTACTACAAGATAAACTCGGACGTAAACCACGCTCTAGGCATATCCGGCACGAATGCTAAAGGCGAGTTTAAGTCGTATTTCGTAAATCAATACACGGGCGAGATAACGGGCGAAAATTTCGGCGATAAATTTATCGGACTAATGTTAAATTTACATACTAACTTAGGCCTTGGGCTTAGCAAAAACGAGACGCTACGGCTTATAGGCAAGCATATCGTTGCGGTTTGCTCTATCGCTTTGGTTATCTTGGTTATATCTGGATTGATAATCTATTATCCTAGTTTTAAAACTAAATTTATGCGCGCGTTTACTTTAAAAATCAAGGCCAAAGGCTATGCGTTTTTGTACAGCCTGCACGGATTTGCCGGCGTTTATCTTTGTTTATTTTTAGTCTTTATGAGCGTTACGGGGCTTTACTGGTCGTATGACTGGGCGGCAAAGCTCGTAAATAACGCGCTTGGCGAAAAAGAAATTTTTAGAAAAAAGAGCTTTACGCAGGTGCGAGGATTTTCGCTGGAGGACGAGGGCAAGATAGCAAATTTAGAGGCCGCGATAGATATTTTTAAACGAGATAGAGAGGATTACGAGCTTTTTAACGTCATCACGCAAGAAGACGGCGAAAATTTTATGATATTTTACTTTGACAAAGGGCTGGAAGAGGACGATAAGGTAAATACGATGACGATAAACGCCGCCAAGGGGCAAATTATCAGGCATGCGAGGTTTGACGACGCTAAAAGCTCGATGCCCAGGCCTTTTGCGATTCATAAAGCGGTTTTAAGCTTGCATTCGGGATATTTTTTGGGCGCGGTCGGTAAATTTATATTTTGTTTAGCTTCGGCATCGGTTTTGTTTTTCGTTATAAGCGGCTTTTGGATGAGCTTAAAACGGCTCAAAAGATAAATTTGATAAAATCGCTCCAAAAAACTGAAAAAGGCTAAATATGCGAGTGATTTTAGATGGATTTGACGGCTCTTTTTTGCCGATTTTGCAAAGCTTTAAGGCCGTGATGCCAAGCCTTCGTATAACGGGTATCGAGGAGCTGGGCCAAAGCGTCAAGGAGGCGCCGAGCGGAGAAAGCGGTAATAACTCTGAGGCTATCAACGTAAGCGAGCTCTTTGCACGCCAGTACGAGCGGGACGAGCTTTTACCTGATGGAACTTTGTTTTTACAGGACGATAAAATTAATGCGCGCGACGAGAGTGCGGCGGTCAAATTTGATGAAAACGTTAAATTTGAAAATGCGCGCCACGCGATTGACGACTCTAAATTTGAGCCAAATTTGATGGCTAAGAGCGAGCAAAAAACAGCTTCCGTAAGGGAGCAAAATTTGCAAGATAGGCCGCTCGCTACGCCGTATCGAGACGGCAGCCGAGAGAAAAAGGATATCTTGCAAACCGGCTCTTTGAGCGAAGCGCCAAAAACCGCAGTTTTAGCCGAAAGTGCTCAAAATACCGTTCAACAAGAAGCTTTTGTGTTTGGCGGAGCTACTCAAACGGCTTCGTTTAGTAAAGCAACTACCTCAAACGAAGCCGCGAAAACGGCCGTTTCGGATGACTCGGCGCAGGCCGCGCTATTTGATTTTAACGAGTCTGCGCAAAATTTGCCGCCGCGCGCCGAGCCAAAATCCGCACCCGAGCGCAAAAAGCACGAAAGCGCGAGTCTGTTTACCGACGAAGAGGTGCGGGCGATACTGGAGCTAAAATAGACGGCTCAAATTTAGCCATCAAGGCGGTAAAATTTGACGTATAACCAAGCAAAACGCTCGAATTTTACTGCGCCGCAAAAAGTAAAATTCGTAATTTTAAATTTTAAATAAAAATTTTAAGCCTAAGCGCCAAATTTTTCCGCTAAGCTAGCGATATTTAGCTATATCTTAACTATTTTTCGTTAAAATCCACAATTAAAAATTCTCGGAAAAAAAGATGGAAAAAAAATATAGACCAAACGTCGCGGCGGTCATACTTGCGCCCTCTTATCCGTTTGATTGCAGGATATTTATCGCGCAAAGGTGCGATATGACGGGTATCTGGCAGTTCCCACAGGGCGGTATAGACGAGGGCGAGACGCCGCGCGAGGCGCTAAAAAGAGAGCTCAAAGAGGAGATAGGCACGGACGACGTGGACGTGCTTAGCGAGTATCCGCAGTGGCTCAGCTACGACTTTCCGGAGGGTACGACGAGTAGGAAATTTTATAACTTTGACGGGCAGACGCAAAAGTATTTTTTGGTGCGGCTAAGACCTAGCGCGAAGATAAATATAAACACCAAAAAGCCCGAATTTGACGAATATAGATTTATAAACTCAAGCGAGGTTTTGAGCGACGTAAACCACTTCAAAAAGCCGATCTACGGTAAGGTTATCGGCTACTTTAAAGAGAAAGGATTTATTTAATGTTAATCGTCCAAAAATACGGCGGCACGAGCGTTGGGACGCTTGAGAGGATAGAAAACGTCGCCGCAAGAGTGATAGAAACTAAAAAAAGCGGCGCGGACGTCGTAGTCGTGGTCTCGGCTATGAGCGGCGTGACTAATCAGCTGGTGGAGTACGCCGAGCATTATACGAAGGCTCCCGACGGCGTGGCGATGGATATGCTGCTTAGCTCCGGCGAGCGCGTTACCTGCGCGCTTTTAACGATAGCGCTGATAAATTTAGGCTATCCTGCGGTGGGTCTAAGCGGTAGGCTAGCTGGCATCATCACCGATAGCGTGCATACTAAGGCTAGGATCGAGGCGATAGATACTAAGCGTATGAAAGAGGAGCTAAAGGCGGGCAAGATCGTCGTCGTAGCGGGCTTTCAGGGTATAGACGAAAAGGGCGACGCGACGACTCTGGGACGAGGCGGTAGCGATCTTAGCGCAGTGGCGATAGCAGGCGCTCTAGATGCGGATCTTTGCGAGATTTATACCGACGTAGACGGAGTTTATACCACCGATCCTCGCATCGAGCCAAAGGCTAAAAAGCTAGATAAAATCAGCTACGACGAGATGCTAGAGCTTGCTAGCCTAGGCGCAAAGGTGCTGCAAAACCGCTCAGTCGAGCTAGCTAAAAAGCTAAACGTAAATTTAGTCACCAGAAGCAGCTTTAATCACAACGAAGGAACACTAATAACAAAGGAAGAGAGTATGGAAGCAGTGCTAGTAAGCGGTATCGCGCTAGATAAAAACCAAGCTAGAGTAACTTTAAGAGGCGTGGTAGATAAGCCGGGCATCGCGGCTGAGATTTTCACCGCGCTTGCAGAAAAAAACATAAACGTAGATATGATAATCCAAAACGTAGGCCAAGACGGCACTACGAATCTGGGCTTTACCGTACCGCAAAACGAGCTTCACGTCGCAAAAGAGTGCATGGATAAACTAAGCGCGTCGAGGGAAATTTTATACAACGACGAGATAGTTAAGGTCTCGGTCGTAGGCGTAGGTATGAAAAGCCACACGGGAGTGGCGTCTTTAGCGTTTCAAACGCTAGCAAACGAAGGTATAAATATCCAAATGATCTCGACTAGCGAGATAAAA
>NZ_CALIII010000163.1 GCF_938018145.1 uncultured Campylobacter sp. | reverse complement strand
TAAAGGAGAGAAAATGCAAAACGTCGGGATTTTAGATAAAACTATCCGCCTAGTAATCGCTGCGGTTTGGATATACGCATTTGGGTTCGTCTGCGAGTGCTGGCTGTGGCTGGTCGGTCTCGTGCCGCTACTGACGGCTGTTTACGGTTATTGTCCTCTTTATAAATTTTTTGGTATAAATACGTGTAAAAAATGTAAAAACAAAGAGGAGAAAACGCAATGCTAAGTAAGAAAACTAGGATAATAAGAGCGCTGATCGGACTAGCGATAATGATCGCTGGAGCGGTGTTTAACAGCTGGTGGGGACTGATAGGGCTCGTGCCCTTTATCGTGGGCGTGACAGGATTTTGCCCCGCTTGCTACTTTTTAAACCGCTGTTCGCTAAAGCGTTAAATTTAGCCGAATTTACTCGCGCGGGTTTAAATTTAATCTCAAATTTGAGTCCGCGCTTTGTTTTTGGATAAATTCAAATTTGAGCTTTATAAACCAATCTCTTTAGGGTCCAAATTTCGCCGTCCGAACTTTCAAATTTAACTCCCGCTTACTCATTTTTAACGCGATATGCATCAAATTTAAGCTAAAATACGCCAAATTTTTAAAAGGATAAACGTGAACGATTTTAAAAGATTAAACGAGCTAGTAGCGGCCGGTAAAGACGAGCTAAACGCGATGTATAGGCAGCTGGATAATCCTAGCGATGTCGTGCAAAATATGCTAAAAATCGCCGGATTTAAGGGGCAAAAGAGCGAAAAGGTAGCGGTTTTGCGCCGTATAGTCGATCTAAAGGTTGAGCCGCTAGAAAACGAGCTAAAAAAACAAGGCCGCGAGGAGGCCGCGATAGGTCGCATAAAAGACGAAGCTTTTGAGCTCGTGCGCGAGTTTTACGAGGCGCGTTTTGAAAAGCTTTTGGCGCGGGTAAAAGAGGAGAAAATAATAGACGAGTTTCATCAGGCGCTACTTAGCGGCATGCACGGCGCGGGGCTAGCGATGAACGCGTGGCAAAGCGCGTGGGACAGGCAAATCCTGCAAACGACGAATAAAGAATTCGAAGCTAAATTTGCAAACATGGCCGAAGCGATCAAATTTATCGACGAAAACCGCCTGTATCAAAAAGACGGCGGCGAAAAGGGCGAGCGAAGCTACGGCGCAGTTATGAAAAACGGCGAAAAATACGCTTTTGCGCCGTATGCCGCGGCCTTTGAAAACGAAGTAAAACGCGTGGCGGACGCGCTAGAGAAGCTAATCAAAAATCTAAAATCGCTAGCTACAAACGACGAGCAAAGAGCCTACGTAACGTACTTTGAAAAGCTAAAGGCGGCGTTTTGCGAGCGAGCAAACGACCGAGTGATCCCGGCGTGGCAGGATGCCGAGCGCGCGTGGATGGAGGTAAAAGGCCCGCTGCAGCCCGGCCATCCGCTCGAGTACTACGAGGATGCCTACACGCACGCCGTCGCGCTCGAGTGGGACGTTAGGCTAGCGGGTGCGAGCGATTTTGACGAGGAGAAGTTTAAAGCCAGCGTCATCCGCGCCTACGAGCAAATTTGCCGCGAGTGCGGGATAGAGGACGCTCTGCTCGCGCGCCAAGTCACGCAAAACGTCGCTAGAACGCAAACCTATATCAGCGTGCCGATGATCTACTACGGCGCAGAGCTAAACGGGCTTTTCTCCGCGCAGGTCGTGCCAAACGACGAGACCGTGAGCAAGGAGCGGGGCAAAAAGATATTCGCCTTCGTCGAGCACGTTTACGAGAGCGCCAAGGCGCGGCCGTTTATGAAGCTTAGCGGGGAGATTTTTTCGCGCGAGTTTTTGGACTACGGGCGCGAAATTTTGTTTAAAAAGCCGCAAATTTGGAAGAAAACCTACGAAATCTCCACGATCGGCCACGAGTTTGGGCATATACTTTTCGTCGGCACCGACACGGAAAAGGCGATGAACGCGGACGGCGAGTTTAAATTTATCGAGGAGTACAAGGCGACCACGGGCGGGCTGGTAAATTTCTTTATCGGCGGCGACGCGAGCTATGAGATGAGCGTATTTCACGAGCTGATCGCCCGCGCGGTCGGACTTATCGCGTGGCGCGAGGTCGATGAGGTGCGCGCGTACTACTGCGAGGGGCTCATACACCTTAGCCTGCTGTTTGACTCGGGCGCGCTTAGCTTTGAGGGCGGCGCTTTGGTCGTCAAATTTGACCGCGAGCACTACGCTAAATTTAAAGAAATCTGCCTCGAAAACTATAAAAATTTGGCGCTTCACTACGCAAGGCGCGCTCCTGCGGGCGAGTTTTTGGCGAGATTTTGCGAGAAAGATGGCAAAAGCTACCTGCCTAAACACGCGCAGGCAAGGGCCTTTGTAGAGCACTACTACGCCCGCTACAAGGCTATGGGAAACGAGCTTGACGAGAGCGGCGAATGGGAAAGGTGGCAAGCGGGAGAGAAATAGGGCGCGTTTACGACGTCAAATTTGACATTAGCTCGCGGCTGATTGGGCTGTAAGTTTGCCTTTAGTGAGCGGACCCGCACCTTTTTGACGCTAAATTTGGGTTATAAAGACGCGGGTTTTTCGAGTCAAATTTAACTCGGGCTTGACACAAAATAAGCCAAATGCGGCGGATTGTCGCTAAATTTGCAAAATTAAATAAAAATAGAAAGGATAAAAATGGAAAAAACATTAGAAGGCATGGGCGAACCGCGCATGAAGCAAGTCGCCTTGCCAAAAGATACCAACTCTGCGGGAAATATATTTGGCGGCTGGATACTAAGCCAGATCGACCTTGCCGGAGCTCAGGCCGCGCGAGAAGTGGCTCCCGAGCGCGTCGTGACGATCTCGATGCAAGAGATTATATTTAAACAGCCCGTTTTCGTCGGCGACGTCGTGAGCTGCTACGCCAAGATAACGGAAGTGGGCAACACCTCGATCAAAACCAAGATCGAAGTCACGGCGCAGCGGCTAAATGCGGCGGGCTTTCGCGAGTGCATACACGTGACATCCGCGATCGCGACCTACGTGAGCGTGACTAAGGACGGCGCGAAAAAACCGATCGATCCGGAGTTAAAAAAAGCGCACGGATTTTGATCCGTTCGGCTTAAGGGTCTGGAGCAAGCTGGCTCGCCAAGCTCTTTAATAACGCGTCAAATTTGACTCGGTTTTGCAGACTGACGGCTGGCAAACGAGTCAAATTTGACTAAATTTACGCGGCTTGCTCGCGAAATAAAATTTTGTTTTGCCGAGTCGGCGGTCAAATTTGACCGCCGAAACCCACTTTAAATTTGCCGTGCTCCAAAATAATTAAAAATAAATTTAACGCCAAAACGCTCGCCCTATCAGAAACGACTCAAATTTAATCTTGCAAATTTAACCGTTTTTGCTCGCTTTACGCCTCACAAACGGATCAAATTTGATTAAGCGTGGAAGTAGAATTTTAAGTTACATTAATACAATAACTAATTCTAATCTTAATAAAATCTCTCAATACGCCTTTATAAGTAACTAAAATGATACGCTAGAAATTGCGATTTTACAGCTATTTCGGCTTTGTTTACAGATATACAATATAAATTAAATCTTAAATTTAGAAACTGGTTTGTGATATTAAGAGAATTTATTATCTTTTAAGGACAAATATGCGAATATTTCATATTTAATAAATGTGCAAATTTTGCACATCGGGAAAGGAGAAAAAATGACAAAGACTGGCAAAGTCATATGCCCGTACTGCGGCACGGGCTGTCAGGTCGAGCTTCACGTCGAAAACAACGTGATAAGAAGCGCGCTTGGAGTGCAGGATAACCCCGTAAATCAGGGAAATCTGTGCTTAAAGGGCTTTTACGGCTGGGACTACGTGGGGGCGCCCGATAGACTGACAAAACCGCTAATCCGCAAAAAAGACGGCGTATTTAGCAAGGATGGAGATTTTGAGGAGGCTAGCTGGGACGAAGCGCTTGATCTAGTCGTCGCAAAGATGAAAGAGGTCAAGGAAAAATACGGCCCCGACGCGCTAGTAGGCAACTACTCGGCTCGCTGTACGTTAGAGGACAACTACGTCGCGCAAAAGGTAATGCGCGCCGTAATCGGCACGAACAACGTCGACCACTGCGCTAGAATTTGACACGCTCCGACTGTGGCAGGTCTTGCCAAAACAATCGGTAACGGAGCGGCGACAAACAGCTTCACGGAGATCGGACCTTATAGTAATTGTATCTTGATGATCGGCTCAAACCCCGAAAACGGCCACCCGATCGCGGCGATGCACATACAGCGCGCGCTAAACCGCGGCGCTAAGCTCATCGTGGTAGACCCGATAAAAACGGAATTTGCCAGCCGAGCGGACGTGCATTTGCAGCTAGCGCCCGAGCACAATATCGCGGTTATAAACTCGCTGATTTACGTTATTTTCGAGGAAAATTTAGTTAACTGGGACTTCGTAAACGAATGCACCAAGGGCGTGGAATACGTACGCGAAGCGGTCAAGGACTATTCGCCTGAAGCCATCGCTAGCTACACCAATCTAAACCCTGAGGACGTGAGAAAAGCGGCTCGCATGTACGCGACTATCCGTCCGGCCGTCATCACGCACGGTATGGGCGTCACGCACTTTAACCACGGCGTGGGCGCGGTTTGCGATATATCAAATTTATTCCTTTTAACGGGAAATATCTGCGAGCTAGGCAGCGGCGACCTACCGATACGCGGTCAAGAAAACGTCCAAGGCTGCTGCGATATGGGCGTGTTGCCAAATATTTTCCCAAATTTAGGCTCGGTAACCGATCCGAAACAGCGCGAGTGGTTCGAGCAGGTTTGGCATCTAGAGCCAGGCTTCCTAAACGGTAAAATCGGCATCCATAAAACCGAAGTGCCAAACGCCATCCTTGACGGCAGGGTGCACTTTTTCTGGACGATGGGCGAAAACCCGGTCGTAACCGACCCAAATACCAACCACTTCCTAAAAGCGATCTCAAAGGTCGATATGTACGTGGTTCAGGATATATTTTTAACCGAAACGTCGCGTAAAGCCGACGTCGTGCTACCGGGTGTGGCAAGTAGCGAAAAAGAGGGCCTCTACGCTAACGCCGAGCGCCGCGTCCAGCACAACGAGCACGTCATCACGCCTCCAGGAGACGCCAGACAAGACTGGTGGATCATCTGCGAGATCGCGCGAAGGCTCGGAGCGACAGAGGGATTTAACTTTAACTCGCCTGAAGAAATTTGGGAAGAAGTACGCAAGTGCGACCCTAGAAGATACGGCGGCATGAGCTACTACCGCATTAAAAAGCACCACGGGCTACACTGGCCGTGCCCTGATGAAAACGACATGGGTGGGCAGAGCCTATATCTAGACAAAAAATTCTTTACGCCCGACGGCAAAGGTAAATTTATCCCTTGCTTGCACGTAAAGAGCGTCGCAGATATCGAGCCGGCAAAAGCCGAGTTTGCTAAACGCGTAAATTTACCGCCTGAGTACGAAGTGATGGCCGGTAGCGTGGACGAGCCGACAGATGCCGAGTATCCGATACAGCTGCTAACTACGCGTAAAGTCTATCAGTACGCCGGCGGCGTCATGACTAGACGCTCAAAAGCTATCGAAGAGGGCGGCGACAGTATCGGGCCTATCGCGGAGATGAATCCTGCGCTAGCCGAGCGCTACGGCATCAAACAAGGAGACTTCATCAAAGCGTGGAGTAGATACGGCTACATCGTCGTCAAAGCAGACGTCACGGGCATCGTCCCGGACGGCGTCATCCAGATGACCTACCACTACTGGGAGAGCTGCTGCAACGAGCTAACGAGCAACGGCTGGGACTTCATCAGTAAGACCCCGACCTTTAAGGCCGCCATCCAGATCCAAAGGATCGAGGAGGATGAATTTTTGCGTATTCGCGAGCTAAAACGCATCAAATTCCAAACCAACAAGGTCATCTACGACGACTATCACCACGAGTGATTTTTAGCCCCGTTCGCAAACCGCTGGCGGGGCTGCTTAAATTTAGCTTTTAAATTCGCTTCTTGATTAAATTTTAAAAAATATATCTTATTTTAATATGCTTTTCTGTAATATTCCACAAATTTTAATATGCATTTTTGTAATATTATAAATTTACATTTCACAAGGAGCAAAAGATGAAAAAATTTCTCACGACGTTGCTTTTAAGCGCTATCGTCGCGCTAGGAGCCGAGGTAAAAACCGTCACCGATATGACCGGTAACGAGGTCAAAATCCCGGCCAAAACGCAAAAGATAGCCGCGCTTTGGCACGCAAACAACCAAGTGATCTTGGTGCTAGGCGGCGCGGATAAGATCGTAACTACGACCGATCTCATCAAGAAAAATAAGTGGTTTGCCGCGATTTACCCTCGCATCGCAGAGGTGCCGGCCGCGCTAAACGGCAACGACATCCAGATCGAGGAGCTCGTTAAACTAGCCCCGGACGTAGTCGTCGTGTCAAATAAAAATTTCCAAGAAAATCTTACTAAAAACGGATTTAACGCGGTAAACGCGATATTTCGCGACTACGACGATATGAAAAAAAGCGTGCTGCTAACGGCTGAGCTAATCGGCGGCGACGCAGCTAGCAAGGCAAAAGAGCTAAACGAAAACCTAGATGCAAACATCGCGCTAGTCACCGAGCGCACGAACAAACTAGACGACGCTGCGCGCCCTAAAGTGCTACACATCGTAGGCGGCGCGAACCTGCTAAAAATCGACGGCACCAAAACGATCATCGACACGTGGGTGAAATACGCGGGCGGTAAAAACGCGGTGCAAAAAGAGGGCAGCATGATAGAAATCACGGCTGAAGAGATCGTGGCGGCAGACCCTGATATCATCATCGTTGGCGGCGCGGATAACCAAAAAGCGGTTGAGAAAATCTACGCCGATCCCGTATTTGCAGGGCTAAAAGCGGTCAAAAACAAAAAAGTCTACGGCAACCCAAAAGGCGTGTTTAGCTGGGATAGATACGGCGCGGAGTCTGCGCTGCAAATTTTATGGGCGGCTACTATCGTTCAGCCGGAGCTCTTTAAAGACGTCGACGTAAAAGCCCAAACTAAGGCGTTTTATAAGAAATTTATGAACTACGACCTTAGCGACGCGGAGTTTGACTACATCCTAAAAGGGCTAAACCCGGACGGTAGCAAATAGTCAAATTTGAGCGATTTTGCCGGTAAACGGGCAAAATCAAAAGGAAGCAAAGATGAAAAAAAGGACGCTTGCATTTGGCGCGGCGGCTTGCCTGTGCGTAGCACTTAGCGCGCAGGCGGCGGATCTGAAATTTGACCCGGATAAATTTGAAACGCGCTCTATAAAAGCGGGCGAAAAAGAGG
>NZ_CALIII010000162.1 GCF_938018145.1 uncultured Campylobacter sp. | reverse complement strand
GCTGCCGTCCTTGATCACGTAGGCGCGGTCGCAGATGGCTAGCGTCTCACGGACGTTGTGGTCGGTGATGAGCACGCCGATGCCAAGCTTTTTTAGATCCCTAACGATACTTTGTATGTCGCTAACGGCGATCGGATCGACGCCGGCAAAGGGCTCATCCAGTAGCAAAAATTTAGGCGTAATGATTAGGCTTCTAGCGATCTCGCAGCGTCTGCGCTCGCCGCCGCTTAGACTCACGCCCTTTCGCAGGCGTATGGGCTCGATATTTAGCAAATTTAGCATTTCATTTACTTTTTTCTCGCGGACGGCCTCATCTTTATATAGGATTTCGGCGCCAAGAAGTAAATTTTCCTCGACGGAGAGGTCTTTAAATATACTTGATTCTTGCGGCAGATAGCCGATACCCATATGCGCGCGCTTATGTAGCGGCACCTTCGTCACGTCTGCGCCGTCTAAAAACACGCTGCCGCTAGTTGGCGAGATGAGCCCGCAGATCATATAAAACGTCGTCGTTTTACCAGCGCCGTTTGGCCCCAGCAGCCCCACTACCTCTCCGCTTTTGACCTCTAGCGAGATACCTTTTATGATGTTTGTTTTTTTGATCGTTTTTTGTAAATCTTTAACTTCTAATTTATGCACCGTAAACCTCGTATTTTCGCCCTTTTTGGCTAGGCGAGATGACTACCTTGACGCATTTTTCGCCCAAATTTTCTAGCGCCTTTTCCAGTCGCTCGTCGCCCCACTCTACCAGGTGCAGGCCATCTTCTAGCAAATTTTCAAAAAGTCCGTTTTGCAAAATCGCGTCAAGTCCGTTTTGATAGATGTCGTAGTGATAAATTTTATCTCCGTAGCTTTGCATAACCGAAAACGTGGGCGACGTAACCTCCGCATCGATGCCGCGAGCTTTTACGATGGCTTTTACTAGCGTCGTTTTGCCGCTAGCTAAATTTCCCTGCAAGATAACGACGCCGCTTTGGGGTAAAATTTTTACCACCTCCTCAAGCTCGCCAAGTCCCAAATTTAGCTCTATCATAGCTCTTTTACGTATAGCGCTTGGGCTGATTTTGGGATACTTTTGGTCTCCGGGATCGCTAGCACCTCGTAGCGCGCCTCTCTCGTTAAAAATTTGATCGTTATCACGTCGCCGATCTTGACCTCTTTGGCCGGTTTGGCGACGACGCCGTTTACGCTCACGACGCCGCTTTTGCACATGTCTTCGCTGACCGCGCGTCTTTTTGTGATATTTACGGTATTTAAAAACTTATCTACTCTCATGGCGGCGATTTTAGCCAAATTTGGCTTAAATTTTTAATTCCTCGCCGCTACATATTAAATTTAATGTAAATTTGACGTTTAGCGTACGCGATTTTAGCGGAGATATTTATAACAAATTAATCAAATTTGGCTAAAATACGCGTCATCTCAATATAAAGGATAGAGAATGAAAAAAGACGTGAAAAAAGTCGTTCTCGCCTATTCGGGCGGACTTGATACGAGCATTATTTTAAAATGGCTACAAGACGAGTATAAATGCGAAGTGGTGACCTTTACCGCCGATATCGGTCAGGGCGAGGAGCTAGAACCCGCACGCCAAAAAGCGCTGGAGCTCGGTATAAAACCCGAAAATATATTTATAGAGGATTTAAAAGAGGAATTTGCGCGAGATTTCGTATTTCCGATGTTTAGAGCAAACGCCGTCTACGAGGGCGAATATCTACTAGGCACCTCGATAGCTCGCCCGCTGATAGCTAAAAAACAAGCCGAAATCGCCGCCAAAGTAGGCGCCGACGGCGTGAGTCACGGAGCGACCGGCAAAGGCAACGACCAAGTGCGCTTTGAGCTAGGCTACTACGCGCTGGGAGATAACCTAACCATCATCGCCCCTTGGCGCGAATGGGATCTAAACAGCCGCGAAAAGCTACTAAAATACGCCGAAAAAAACGGTATCAAAATAGAAAAGAAACCGGGCAAAAGCCCCTACTCTATGGACGCAAATTTGCTCCACATCAGCTACGAGGGCTTAGTGCTTGAAAACCCTGCTCACGCTCCGGAAGCCGATATGTGGCGCTGGACGGTAAGCCCGAAAGACGCGCCAAACGAAAGCGAGATAATAGAAATAGGCTACGAAAAAGGCGATCCGGTTAGCTTAAACGGTAAAAAAATGAGCCCTGCGGCGCTGCTAGCCGAGCTAAACCGCCTAGGCGCAAAACACGGTATCGGCAGACTCGACCTCGTAGAAAACCGCTCGGTCGGCATGAAAAGCCGCGGCTGCTACGAAACTCCGGGCGGCACGATAATGCTAAAAGCTCACCGCGCGATCGAGAGCATCACGCTAGACCGCGGCGCGGCGCACCTAAAAGACGAGCTGATGCCTCGCTACGCAGAGCTCATCTATAACGGCTACTGGTGGTCGCCTGAGCGTATCATGCTGCAAGCGCTCATCGACAAGAGCCAAGAGAACGTAAACGGCACGGTCAAAGTCGAGCTCTACAAAGGCAACGTCATCGTGCTAGGACGCGACAGCAAGACGGACAATCTCTTTAGCGAGGCGTTTTGCACGTTTGAAGAGGATAGCGTGTTTGATCAAAAAGATGCGAACGGATTTATCAAGCTAAACGCGCTAAGATTTATCATCGGACGCAAAAACGGACGCAAATTTAACTAAATAAAGGATAAAAATGAAAGTACTACTAATAAAAGACGTAAAATCGCTCGGAAAAGCCGGCGAAATCAAAGAGGTAAAAGAAGGCTACGGAAATAACTTCCTAATCGGCAAAGGCTTTGCAAAAGCTGCAACCCCCGATGTTTTGCGCCAGTACGAAGCCGAGCAAAAACGCAAGGCCGAAGAGCTAAAATACGAGATCGCAAATATAGAAAAGCTAAAATCCGAGATCGAAAAAATCACGCTCAAGGTTAAAAAGCCGCTCGGAGCAAACGGAGCGCTATTTGGCGCGGTGACGAAGGATGAAATTTCAGAAGCGCTAGAAAAAAATCATCATCTAGTCGTAGATAAAAAGGCGTTTGACTTTGCTCACACTATAAAAGCGACCGGCATCTACGAAGTGGACGTCAAGCTCGGCCACGCCGTGCGCGCCACGCTAAAACTAGACGTCGAGGGCGAATAAGTGTTTCACGCGACTACCATTTTAGCCTACAAAGGCAAGAACAAATCAGTCATCGGCGGCGACGGACAGGTGAGCTTTGGCAACACGGTGCTAAAAGGCAATGCGGTAAAAATCCGCAAAATCCACGGCGGCAAGGTCCTAGCGGGCTTTGCCGGCAGTACCGCCGATGCGTTTAATCTCTTTGATATGTTTGAAAACAACCTAGATCACGCCAAAGGCGACCTGCTAAAGGCCGTGATCGAGTTTAGCAAAGAGTGGCGCAAGGATAAGTATCTACGCAAGCTAGAGGCTATGATGCTGGTGCTTGATAGAGAGAAAATTTTCCTTTTAAGCGGGACGGGCGACGTCGTAGAGCCCGAAGACGGCAAGATAGCCGCCATCGGAAGCGGCGGAAACTATGCTCTCTCTGCCGCCAGGGCTCTTGATAAATTTGCCCAGATCGACGAAGAAGAGCTCGTAAAAGAGAGCCTAAAGATCGCGGGCGAAATTTGCATTTATACGAACACGAACATAAAAACCTACGTTTTAGAATAGAGAAAAGATGAATTTAACCCCAAAAGAGATAGTGAAATTTTTAGACGATTACGTCATCGGGCAAAAGGACGCTAAAAAGATCATCGCCATCGCGCTACGAAACCGCTACCGCAGGATGAAACTAGATAAAACGATGCAAGACGATATCATGCCAAAAAACATCCTAATGATAGGCTCGACGGGCGTGGGCAAAACAGAGATCGCAAGGCGTTTGTCAAAGATGATGGGCTTGCCGTTTATCAAAGTAGAAGCTAGCAAATACACCGAAGTGGGCTTCGTCGGACGCGACGTAGAAAGCATGGTGCGCGACCTGGCGGCTGCGTCGGTAAATTTGGTCAAAGCCGAACAGCGCGAGAAAAATCGCGAGAAAATCGACGAATATGTAAAAGATAAGATAATAAAAAAGCTCCTACCGCCTCTGCCGACAGGTGCGAGCGAAGAGAAAAAAGCCGACTACGAAAAAAGCTACGAAAAGATGATGAGTAGGCTCGAAAACGGCGATCTGGATGATCTAAGCATCGAGATAGAAGTCGTGCAAAATAGCTTTGACGCGGGTGCGAACGTGCCGCCCGATATGGCGCAAATGCAAGAGAGCTTCGTCAAAATCATCGGCCTAAGCAACAAAACCGTCAAAAAAGAGATGAAGGTAAAAGACGCTAAAGAGGCGCTCAAAAACGAAGCTAGCGATAAAATTTTAGATATGGAGAGCATCAAAACCGAAGCCGTGCGAAGAGCCGAAAACGAGGGCATAATCTTTATCGACGAGATCGATAAGGTCGCGGTAAGCTCCGGAAACTCCGGCAGACAAGATCCGAGCAAAGAAGGCGTACAGCGCGACTTGCTACCTATCGTGGAGGGCTCGACGGTGACGACCAAATTTGGCGCCATAAAGACCGATCACATCCTTTTTATCGCCGCGGGCGCCTTTCACATCAGCAAGCCAAGCGATCTAATCCCGGAGCTTCAGGGGCGTTTCCCGCTGCGAGTTGAGCTTGATAGCCTAGATGAAAATGCGCTGTATCAAATTTTAACTCAGCCTAAAAATTCGCTACTTAAGCAGTACGAAGCGCTTTTAAAAACCGAAAACGTGGAGCTTAAATTTAACGATGAAGCCATCAGGGCTATCGCAAAAATCGCTCAAAACGCCAACGAAAAAATGGAAGACATCGGCGCTAGACGCCTACACACCGTGATCGAGCGCGTGATCGAGGATATCAGCTTTGAGGCTAACGAGCACGGCGGCGAGACGGTAGAGGTAGACAAAGCCCTCGTAGAAAAGCGCCTATCAGACGTCGTCGAGGATCAAGACCTGGCGAGATATATCTTATGAAATCAGGCTTTGTAAGCATCATCGGTCGTACGAATGCAGGCAAAAGCTCCCTTTTAAATTTTTTGCTCGATGCGAAGATCACCATCGTCTCGCACAAGCAAAACGCCACGAGGCGCAAGATCAGCGGTATCGTGATGAACGGCGAAGATCAGATCGTTTTTACCGATACGCCGGGGCTTCACGAGAGCAACAAAACGCTAAACAAACTTATGATAAACGAAGCGATAAAATCGATGGGCGACTGCGACGCGATCGTGTTTTTGGCGCCCATTCACGACGGCATAGACGACTACGTCAAATTTTTAAATTTAAATCCGCAAAAACCACATATCTTGGTGCTCACCAAGGTTGACGAAGTCTCAAACGCCAAGGTGCTTGAAAAAATCGCGCAGTATCAAAAATTCCAAGATAAATTTACAGCGCTTTTGCCTTTTAGCGTCAAAAAGCAAACCTACAAAAAGCCGCTTTTGGATGAAATTTGCAAGCTTTTGCCAGAACACGAGTATTTTTACGATCCGGAATTTTTAACGCCGACAAATGAAAAGGAAATTTTTCGTGAATTTATCCTTGAGGCGCTCTACGACAATCTAAGCGACGAGATCCCCTACTCTACCGACGTGCTCATAGACAAAGTCAAAGAAAGACCGGAAATAACTGAAATTTATGCCACCATAATTACCGAACGCGAGATACATAAATCTATGATTATCGGAAAAAATGGACAAACCATCAAAAGAATCGGGATAAATTCAAGAAAGTTAATATCAAATTTTACCGGTCAAAAAATCCTCGTAAAGCTCGTTGTAGTCGTTAAAAAAGACTGGCGTAAAGACGAAAAAACTATAAAAAGCTTGAATATTTTATAAACAATTATTAGGTTGCCTAATTTTTGTGCTATAATAACGCCATTGGTTGTGGGTTTTATTATTTTTTTGCAATCATACAATTGATTATTTGTTTGGAGGAAATTTAAACTATGGCAAAAAACAAAGGCGATACAGGAAGCATAGTCACATACGATCCATATCTGCAAACCTCTTATACTTTTTCTAATAATAAAATTTTTCCAACGGAATTAAGCAAAGCTAATAAAAATAGCTTTTTTATATCGTATGTCAAATATAAAGATATCACGGTAGGAAGCGTGGAAATTCCGATATCAACAGAAGAAGACGACACATCAAACCTAATAACCATAAAAGCTTATGAGCAGCTTAACCTAGATCCAGCAACTGAATACAAGATAGTGTACAATGAGGTTCCAAATATCTCATCCGAAACTAAAGTTTTTAATGTATTCATATCTGACATTTTATCTACAGATAAATTATACTCTTTAGCAGTAAAGAAGATTCCATTTATAGATTACGTAGTTCCTGCTCCATTGGCATTTGATGCATTATACAAAAAGAACATACTTTCCGCTCAAGATACGGAAGCCTTTATAGTAATACAAGAGGATGACGCTTTTATAGCCGTTTACCAAAACGGAGAGTATGTCCAGTCAAGACCACTTAGATATTCTATAAAAGGTATTAGTGAAAAATTTGCTACTTTAAGCGGAGATAAACTAAACGATAGTGCATTCTTAGATATCATCAAAGACGTAACAAATACACTGGATGATAAAAATAAAGATTTTATAACGGAAATTTTTGACGAGATAGCTTATTATATAGGCGATATCGTAAATAGTCTTAGCAGGTTTAATGGGTCAAGTATTTCAAGCATATATATAGCAGCTGATGCAACAATGGGTGATTTTGCAGAATTTATGCAAGAAAAGCTAAATATACCAACCAAAAATCTTGAGCTAAATATCGCAATAAACTCAAAAGAAATAGAGATAAGCAACATCCATAATATTATGGTGGTTAACGCACAATACTACAAAGAAACCTGGGAAAATGATTTTAACTTCTCAAATTTCTTGCGTCCACTGCCGCTATTCCAACGCAACAGCGGCAAGCTTATTATGTATGTGCTAGTTGGCTTATCACTCGGCTTATTACATCCATTGTATCTTTATGTATCAGGAATCATAACCGATATAGATACTGCAGATAAAAAGAGTGAATATGAAATTAACAATGCAGATAAAATAAGAATAGAGTCGGCCCTGGCAGCCGCTGATCAACAAATTTTAGATACTTCAAAATTAATTGAGGCCGAACAAGAAAGAATTAATTTTAGAAAAAATACCATCAATGAAATTTATGACAAAAAAGTTAATTATCCTATGAAGGGCATTGTACTGTTTGAGCTTAGCAATCTAATAAATAATAAAGACATACAGACTGCAAAAATTAATAACTCAGACAGAAATATGACAGTTACCCTAGTAGGTAAAGATGAAAAGAAATTAACGGAGCTTATACAAAACGTAAGCAATTCTGAAAGATACTCCATACTAACTAGAGAAATTTTACTCGATAAAAATTATGGAGCACCATCATATGAAACAAATGTCACTATAAAGATTAAATAATGAAAAAAGATAATACACTTGTAAAAATCGATAACTATTTCGACGGAAAAAAGCCAAGCGAAGTTACATTGATGTTAATTATGGCGCTTGTCTTGTCTGGCGTTATTGCATATTATGCTGTTATACAATATGCGCAAGACTATTACGATAATTCAATGTCAACCAATAGTCAAACAACAGACCAATTAAATAAGGTAAATGCTTATCTAGATAGCGTAAGTCAAAATAACGACAGAAACAATGATAGAAATTTTAAAATAAATCAGAAGCAAAATGAGCTAAAACAAAGACAAAATGAACTTGCTAATGCTAAAAATATGAATCAGTATTTTGATAATAAGCTTCGAGAATTATCATATCTAATTTTTAATGAGCAAAGCTGGGCTGATTTCTTAGATAGTTTGGCTCTTTTAGCAAATAAAAATAATGTAAAAATAACAAAAATTGTAAATACCTTTAAAGAGCCTAATGCGCAAAAAATAGAACAAATACTTGACATTAACGTTTCAGTCGATGGTAATTATAAAGATATCATAGGCTACATCAATGCTATTGAAGAATCAAAACTAGTAGTAGACGTCAATGGAATAGATATAAATTCTACTGATGGCAAATTAAAAGGAAATATGGGAATTTATATATGGGGGATGAAATATCAATGAAAAATAGAGTCTTATTTTCTATATTAATGCTTTGCTCTGTATCTTTGGCTAACAATTCTCAGGCAGAAATGGAGCACTATGATCAGCTTTTCAGTGCAATCAATGAACAACGAAAGGGCTTAAGCGAATCGGAGCTAAAAAGCCTCTCTGATCCTTTTTTAAAAATTAAAAACACAAATCATGACAACAATGGGTCTCTGGATGAAACATTTGATCTGCAAGCTATTTTTAACAACAAAGCTAAAATAAACGGTAAGTGGTATCAAGCAAAGGATAGTGTTGGAGAATATGAGCTTGCAAGCATTAAATCCAAGAGTGTTACACTAATAAATAAAGATGAAAAAATCGATTTAAATTTAACAAAAGGGGCAAATAAAAATGTCGTTATCAAAATTAAATAGAATTTTTACCATATCCATTATAACTGCTTTGTCGCTAACTACAGCAAATGCCAATAGTTGCGAAAAAAGAGTTTTTAACCTTAAAATTAATGAGCAAGTTTCCGTTCAAGAGATTTTAACGCAACTATCAGACATGTGTCATTTTAGTGTTGTTACAAAAGATCAATTCGCCAAAGACGCCATAAGCGAACCGCTTTTTGGAATCAATATAAAAGACAAAACATTAAATGAAATTTTTAGCCTTTTGCTATCCGAAAAAGATATGAGCTATACCTTTTCTCAGGATATACTAAAAATTTCGTCTCTCCAGACTAAAACATTTAAGATTGATTATATAACATCCGTTAGAGAAGGAACGGCTATAACAAAAGCATCGGTTGATTCTGCCCCTATTGAAGTTGGCGACGAGAAAGAAGATAGTGGTGAAGCGGATATTACTAAAGGCGGCGGTAAGCTTGACAACATCATAAGGACTGTTGAAAAATTTGATTTTTGGGAAAAATTAGATACTGAAATTAAAGCGATACTAAACAATACTACAGAAAGTATCGTTGCGCCGGATCCTATCATCAATGCCAATGCAGGATTAGTCACCGTAACTGGTACGGCGGCGCAACTAAGAAGAGTTTCAGAATATATTAGAGATATCCAGGAAAGACTCAAAAAACAAGTAGTCATTGATGTTTCCATAATATCAGTTGAGTTAGCAAACAGCTACACAAAAGGTGTAGACTGGAGTAAATTTAATATAGGTTTTAAAACCGGATTATACAATCGTACGGTCGTAACTGGCATAACTGAAACCGTAGGACAAGACGCCGCTGGTAATCCTACGACCACTTTAAGCAGAACATATGGAATGATTCCGGCAAATGACCTATTTTGGTCAAATAGAGGAAACGGTCTTGGCGGTGGTTTTTCTCAAAGCATGAATTTGATTGCAGGTTTTAATTTTAATTTAGACGGCGTTTTAAATTTTCTAGAAACAAATGGAAGAACAAAAGTTGTTTCAAGCCCGAAAATTACAACTTTAAATAATCAACAGGCCCTAATTTCCGTGGGAGATAATGTAAACTATAGAGTTCAGGAAGAAAGCCAAAACAATAACGCTTTAAATGGTAAAACCACTATAACCTATAAGCAATATTCTGTTTTTATAGGAATTTTGCTTAACATTTTACCAGAGGTTTCAGACGATAATAAGATTATGCTCCGTATTAATCCATCTCTTAGCAGCTTCAAATACAATGAAGATGATGTTAGGCAAAGCACAACCATAAGAGAAATCGCACCAGATACTATACAAAAAAAGCTTTCTACTGTTGTGCAGGTAAATAGCGGTGATACAATCGTTTTAGGTGGACTTATAGCTCAGTCTAAAGGCAAGGAAAATACAAAGGTACCATTCTTGGGAGACATCCCTGTGCTTGGACATGCATTTAAAAGCACAAAAGATAATCTTAGGACAACAGAACTTGTATTTATCATAACCCCAAGAATAGTTGACACATCAAATGCTACACCAATCAATCAGTCTCTTAAAGATTTAGGTTTTTCGAGGTCAACGTATGAGCAATAAATATACTACTCTAAAAAATATATTTATTGATGTAGCACAAGAAAATAACTACATAAATTTAGATAAGTCTATTATTGCATATAAAAAAATTTTAGATTTGTTACAAAAGCCTG
>NZ_CALIII010000161.1 GCF_938018145.1 uncultured Campylobacter sp. | reverse complement strand
TATCGTCGCTTCTCACGTCTAGCTTTAGCTGCGTGTCGCCCGTGGCGTTGGCGTGGTCGGTGTAGCCTAGATCGGCGTATTTTATCTCTTCGCCGATTTTTACGGCGATCTTTTTAATCGTTTCGAAAATTTCGTTCATTTTAAAACCTTTGCGTTTTTTAGTATCCACTCGCAGATGGCCTGCGTATCGTCTAGATCGAAGTTTGGCTTATCGATCTCGTAGTCTTTTTTATAACTTGCGATCGCGTTTGAAAAGCTAAGATAATCCTCGTTTATCTCGTCCTTAAACACGCTGATACGCGGCAGCGGCAGAGTTTTTAGCCCCTCGACTAATAGCAAATCAAACTCGCCAGCCATCGCTACGACGTCGTCCACACTCTTGCTTTCTTGCGAGAAAAAGGTCGTGCGCGTCGGACTCATGACCGCGACCTCGGCGCCTATTTGGCTAAATTTATAGCTATCCTTGCCCTCGACGTCAAACCTCGCCTTGTCGCCCGGGTCGTGCTTGATGATTACGACTTTTAGCCCGTCATCTATAAATTTTTTGGCGACCTTTAAAATAAGCGTGGTTTTGCCGCTATTTGAAGGTCCGGAAAACGCCATCGCCGCTTTTTTCATTTTTCTCCGAATTTTTGAAATTTACGCGGATTATAGCAAATTTAGGCTTTTTAAAAGCAAAATTTATCTAAAATAGCACCAAATTTAAAGAGGTTTTAAAATGAAAAAGAGCGTATTTTTCTTAAGTTTTATTTTGGCGTTAGTCGGTTGCGCGGATAAAAAATATATCCACGAACCGCTAAAAAACGAGCTTTTAGCCTACACGAGCAAGTCTGAGATCATAGATGCCGATACGAATATCCTAATCGTCGCGACCTATCTAAATCCGATCTATAGCGAGCTAATCGATGAACAAAAAAGAGAGAAATTCGTCGTGGCCGTGCATCCTAAAGAGGTTAAAATTTTAGAGGAGAGCTTCACGGCAAACGGTTTGCAACAAGGCATCATGGTTAGACGCCTAGCCGCAAACGATCCGCTTTTAGAAAAAGTGAGCTTTGAGGTGCCGTGGGCTCAGTATTTTGAGGTCAGCACCCCAGAGATCAAAAGCGACAAAATCAATCTTGATTTCGAAATTTATCCGTCAAAGAAGGCGTCTTTAAGCTTTCAAAAAGTGTCGAAATCGATGTACTGGAACGGAGAAGCCTTAGGTAGATAACATAGTTTGCGAGTACCTTTTTGCCGTAGTCGCGGCTCTCGGCGAAGGGTACTAGCTCCATGGATAAAAACGGCTCATACTTGCCTTCGTTAAAAAGGTCGCCTCGCTGAAGCATCTTTTTGGTAAAGCCGATACCGCCGTTATACGCATAAGCGACAAAAAGCGGATGATAGAGGTATTTCTCCAAATAATTTAAGTGGTGGTCCGCAAATTTTAAAGCAAGACGCGGGTCAAACATATCGTCTTGATCGAAATTTGGGATCGCAAGCTCTTTTTTGCCGATATGGTTAGCCAAAAACGGCATAAACTGCATCATACCGAGCGCATAAGAGGTCGAGATGACGGCCGGGATAAAGCGGCTCTCTTGTCTGCCGATCGCGTAAAGAAGCGCCTTTCTAGTCGCGTTTACGTCCTCTAATTCATCTACAAACGGCATGACGAAGTAGCTATCCT
The DNA here is from genome assembly GCF_938018145.1 of uncultured Campylobacter sp. Classification (GTDB taxonomy): domain Bacteria; phylum Campylobacterota; class Campylobacteria; order Campylobacterales; family Campylobacteraceae; genus Campylobacter_A. The sequence continues at coordinate 3,988 of NZ_CALIII010000161.1, read as the reverse complement.
TGTAGCCGCTTGCTTTTTCCATCAGGTAGGCATACTGACCTAGCGTCTCTTTGGTGTTAAAAGTTTCGGAGTGCTTTGCGGCGTCCTCGGCACTCATCTCTTTTATCATTTTAAACGTCTTTTGCCACAAAAACGGGTCTTTTATGTCATAGCCCTCTACCTTTTCTTTCGTAGGCGTCGGCGAGACGATATTTGCGGCCGGACTTGCGCCGGTTAGCTCGTTTGCGTAGAGCGTATAGATATTTACGTCGCGGCTTTGATTTAGCTTCTCAAGATAGCTTTTGTCCTTGCTCAGCAGATACAGCCAAAATACGGCATTATCCTTGCGGTCCTGCCTATCAAATGCCGCCTCGGCTCTAGCAAAAAACCTCATCGCGTCTTTTGGAGAATTTAATAAAACCGCGTTAACGCCGAGCATAAAGGCGTCCTTGCCCGCAAGCTCGGTTTCTTTTATCGCGAGAAAATTTTGCCTAAATTTAGCCGATTTTTTATCGATTATCAAATCGTTTGCTAGAGCGTGAAACTCCTTTTTCGTCGCGAGCGAATTTATAAAATTTGCGTCAAATATCTTATCAAATTTATCCTTGTGCGAGGACTGGTTAAAATAAACCAAAAACGCGTCCGTATCGTTAAATTTGGCAAATTCGTCCTCGGGGTGCTTTTCGTTTAGCGCGCTCAAGCGGCGGTAAATAATCGGATCGGAGTCTTTAAATTTATCCGCCAGCTTTTGCCTCGTTTCCTTTTTTAGCTTCATCATAAAAGGTACTCTGAGGCGCTGTTTTTGGCAGGTTACGTTTGCGTCTAGGATATTTTTCGCGCTTACGCTATCGCAGTTTCCTTTGGTCTTTTTAGGCGGCAAAATTTCAGCCAGTTTCTTTGCTAGCACGCCCGCTCGGCGAAAGACGTCTTTGTTTAAAATTTGCGCCTGCTCCTTAGTGTAGTCGCCTTCGGTTAAAAGACGGTAAAAGTAGTAATCCTTAGCAAGCCCCTTAGGCTCGTCTTTTATCTCCTCAAAGCTCTTAACTCCGCCAAACGCCGCCGCCGCAAAAATCGCGGGCAGGATAAATTTAAGCAGCGTACGCAAACATAAGCCTTACGAAAAATCTATCTATAAACTGAAGCGACAAAAGCACGATAATAGGCGCTATATCTATACCGCCAAAAACCGTCGGTATCACGCGGCGGATAGCGGCATAGACGGGCTCGGTGAGGCGGTAGAGCAGCTGCACGATAGGATTATAGGGATCGGGGCGCACCCAGCTTATGATCGCTGCGCCTATGATGATCCACGTGTAGGCGCTGATAACGATATGCAAGATACTGCCGACTGCTTCTAAAAATACCGAAAATATCATCGTAAAATTTCCTTTAGATACGGTTTGATGAGCGGATATAGCTCGCTAAGCTCAGGGCCGTGTTCGGCGCCCGTGAGCAAAATTCTAAGCGGCATAAAAAAGCCTTTGCCTTTTAGTCCGGTCGCGTCCATGAGAGCTTTTTTTAGCTCGTTAAATTCGCCAAATTCGCTCAAATTTAGCGAATTTACAGCGGCTTTTATCGCCTCGCAACCCGCCTTAAACTCATCTGGGATAAATTTGGTCGCGAAAATCGCATCGACCTTGGCCTTTATCTCGGTTAGTAGGCTGCTTTCTTGCGTGTAAAATCTAGCTATAGCGGCAAATTCAGGCTTTATGCCCATTAGCGCGGCTAGTCTCTCGTCGCTTGCTCTTTTTATGTGCTCTCGGTTGATGTGCTCAAGCTGCTTGACGTCAAATTTGGCCGGAGATGCCGAAACCTTCGAGATATCAAACCACTGCGCGGCTTCTTCTATCGTAAATATTTCAACCGGCGCCTTGTAGCCTAACGAGACGATGTAGTTTGCGATGGCTTCAGGCATAAAGCCTTGCGAGAGTAGCCATTTTACGCTGCTTTCGTTCTCGCGTTTGCTCATTTTTTTGCCCTCGACGTTTAGGATGATAGGCAGGTGGGCGTAGTTTATCTTTTGCGTGTAGCCTAGGCCCTCGCGGATGAGGTCTTGCTTTGGCGTGTTGCTGACGTGATCCTCGCCGCGGATGACGAAGGTAACGCCCTCGAGCATATCATCGACCGCGCAGGCGAAGTTATAAGTCGGCGTAAAATCAGCTCGCATAATCACAAAACTATCGACGTTTTCAGGCTCGAAGCTGATCTCGCCCTTTATAGCGTCTTTAAATTTCATCGTGCCTAGCGGCTTTTTCATGCGCACGACGAAAGGCTTTTGGTTGTTTAGCACTTCATTGTCGCTTAGGTACTCGCATGTGCCGTCGTAGCGGTAGGCTTCGCCTCTAGCCTTTGCGGCTTCTTTTTTGGCCTCAAGCTCGCTTTCGGTGCAAAAGCACGAAAACGCCTTTTTATCTATCAAAAGCTTTGCCGCAAACTCGCGGTGAAATTTCAAATTTTTACTTTGATAATAAAGCGTGTCCCATTTGATACCGAAAAGCTCTAAAATTTCTAAAATTTCCTTGTCTTTTCCGGGGATATTGCGCTCCTTGTCGGTATCCTCGATGCGGATGATAAAGCCGCTTTTATCCTGGAGCGAACAGACGTAGTTTAGGATCGCAACCCTTAAATTTCCCAGATGCATATCGCCTGTCGGCGACGGCGCAAAACGATACATTTTTGTTTCCTTATTGATTTTTAGGGGCGATTATAGCATTTTAAGAATTTAACTTGGCTTTTTTATCTTTTGTGAAGCTAAAATAAATATAATTGATATCTAATTTTAAAATGCAAAGGAAAAAGATGAGTTTCGTTAAGGAATTTAAAGAATTCGCAATGCGCGGCAACGTCATCGACATGGCCGTGGGCGTCGTGATCGGAGGGGCTTTCGGTAAAATCGTTAGCTCGCTAGTGGGCGACGTGATCATGCCAATCGTAGGCGTACTAACGGGCGGCGTAAATTTTACGGATTTAAAATTTACTCTAAAAGACGCAGTCGGCGATACGGCTGCCGTAACCGTAAACTACGGCTCGTTTATACAAACGATGGTCGATTTTACGATTATCGCGTTTTGTATTTTCTGCGTCGTTAAGGCTATAAATTCGCTCAAAAAACCAAAAGCGGAGGAGCCAAAAGCCGAGGAGCCTGCGCCGGTGCCTGAGGACGTCGCGCTTCTAACCGAGATCAGAGATCTTTTAAAAAATAAATAAGAACGCCAAATGCTAGAGCAAATCCCGTTTTTTCAGGGGCTAAACGAGGCCGAGCTAAAAAGGCTAGAAGATATCAGCATCCTAAAAAAATATAAAAAAGGCGAGTTTTTATTTATGGAGGGCGAGGAGTCAAAGTGGCTCCACCTCCTCATAAAAGGCTCTCTCAAGCTCTATAAAATAGGCCCAAAAGGCAAAGAGATTTTTATGCATCAGTTTAACGGGATTAGCTTCGTAGCCGAGCTTGCCAACTTTGAAAATATCAAATTTCCGGCGACGGCGATATTTTTAACGGGCGGCGAGGTGCTAAAAATCGACTATGATAAATTTTACGCCGAGTTTTTATCAAACCCGCGCGTATCGCTGCAAATCATAAAATCGCTCTCGCAAAAGCTAAAAATCGCAAGCGAGCTGATACATCAAGAGCTCGTGCTAAACTCCGAGGCCAAGGTTGCGAGCTTTCTCGTTAATCACGCCGATCTTTTTAACGAGCTAAAACACATCAAAATAGCCTCCATCCTAAACATCACTCCAGAGACGTTTTCAAGGATCTTGGCGAAATTTAAAGCCCAAAATTTGATTGAGTTAGACGCAAACAATAAAATCGTAAATATCGCTACAAACGAACTTTCGGAGATGTTTGAGGGATAAATCGGTCGCTTGCCGGTTTTGTAAATTTAACTCAAATTTTACTTCGCGACTAATCCGCAAGAATTTTAGAAATTTGATCAAATTTGACGTCATTTAACGCCGAATTTAAACGCGGAATTTTAATTTTTCTTCTTTTGTGCAGCTTCGGTATCTG
>NZ_CALIII010000160.1 GCF_938018145.1 uncultured Campylobacter sp. | reverse complement strand
TGTTTTTACGCCAAATTTAACCCTCAAATTTAAACCCTTCCAAGCTTTACCTCGCATCAAATTTATTTTTAAAGCCTTTAAAATTTGTTCTTTAAATTTTACGATTTAAACGCTCAAAATCGTCTGCAAATTTAAACCCGAAATCCCACTCGAATTTCTATTTTATAAATTAAACTTACATAAATTGATTTTTATTATTAATTATGATAAAATCGAAGGGAGTTAAAATGAGCAAAAAAAGATTAGGCGCGCAAGGCGGTAAATTTATACTTTTGTCGCTAGCCGCGGCCGCAAGCCTAAACGCGCAAACCCAAAACGTCACGCTTGACGCCGCCATAGTAACGGCGACTGGTTTTGAAAGCGCGTTAAAAGAAGAGACTAGAAATATATTCGTCGTAACCAAAACAGACATCGAGGCCTACGGCTACCGCTCGGTAAAAGAGCTCGTAGAAAAGATCCCTAGCGTCGATTTCGTCAGCACCTCAAGCCTAGGCGAAAACATAGATATGCGCGGACAAGGCATGCGCGGAGACGGCGCGACGCCAACTATGGCCGTAAAAATCATGCTAAACGGAGTGCCGATAAATATGGTCGATGCAGCGCACGGCATCATACCGCTTGAGATGATCGCGATCGAGGACGTCGAGCAGGTCGAAGTGATGCCGGGAGGCGGAGCCGTGCTATACGGCAGCGGCACTAGAGGCGGCGTGGTAAATATCATCACCAAGCAAAAGCCGCGAGATTTTTTCGCAAACGTGAGCTCCAAGATAGGCTCGTATAGCTACCGCGACGCCGCAGCCACCGTCGGCGGAAACGTGAGCGAGGATCTGTTTTTAAAATTTAGCGGCAAAGCGTTCGGTCAAAAAGGCTACAGACACGACTACAAGGAACGCGGATACTATCTAAGCGGCGGACTAAACTACAAATTTAACGACTCCCACTCGCTAAATTTGACGCCTAGTATATTTAAATCAAAAAGAAACGATCCGGGCACCCTAACCCAAGATCAAGTCTCGCAAAACCGCAGGCAAAACGCAAATAACGGCCTAACAAAGCTTTTTGAAAACGAGAAAATCGACGTTAGCGCCGTTTACGAGGGCAAATTTAACGACTTTTACTCGGTAAATTTGATGCCGTATTATCAAAAAATCAAAATCAAAACCTCATCGACCGAGTCGGCTCGCGGCGTGCGCTATCCGATGGAGGGGCTTTTCGGCGATAAAAAATACGGCGTAAATTTTAAAAACAAGCTCGACTACGGCAGCGGCGAGTTTATCTTCGGCTACGACTACGAGCAAAACAAGGGCGAAAGAGAGTCGCACTACGCCGTGAAAATGTCGCCAGTGATGAGTATGAAGCACGATACGACGCTAGATCTAGAAAAGACCACGCACGCGCTTTATTTTATGGAAAAGCATAAATTTACGCAGGTTTTTGATCTAAGCCTTGGGTATAGATTTGAGCGCGCGCAGTACGAGGCTAGCAGGGTTTCAGATATGAAGGGCTTTAGAAACGGCATGCCTTTTCCTCCGATGACTAGCTACAACGCCATAAGCGACGGCAGAGATATCGACAACCACGCGTTTGAGTTTACGCCAAATTTCAGATACTCCGACACCGGAAACGTATATTTTAAATTTGAGCGCGGCTACATCTCGCCCTCGCCTTCTCAGCTAACCGACAAAGATCAGGTAACCAAGCAGTACAAATTTAACGACCTAAAATCGGAAAAATTTAACACCTACGAGATCGGGCTAAAAGATCACGTCGCGAGCATGCCGGTAAATGCTACCGTGTTTTTAACCGATACTAGCGACGAGATAGCCTATGCCGAGCTCGGAGCCAACCACGGAGACGCTTGGAAATACTACAACATCGCAAAAACCAGACGCTACGGATTTGAGTTTTTTAGCAGGCAAAATCTCTTTGATAGGCTGATTTTAAGCCAGTCCTACGCCTACGTAAACGCCACGATCAAAAAAGGCGATAACGCCGGCAAAGAGGTGCCCTACGTCTCAAAACACAAATTTATATTCGGCGCGGGCTACGAGATCGTGAGCGACTTACACTTGTTTGCGGACTATAAATTTTACTCAAAGAAAAAGGACGTAAACTACGACAACATCTCATCTCGCAGCATCGTGGACGCAGGCGTTTCGTATAAATTTAAAAACGGATTTGGCATAACGGGAGGCGTAAAAAACCTCTTTAACAAAAAATACTACGACTACCAAGGCAAAAACAGCCAAACCGGCATTTACGAGTATAGCCCGGCAAACGAGCGAAACTACTACGTAGAGTTTAAGTACACCTACTAAACCGCTAAATTTAGGGCTCTGTGCCCTAAATTTGCCTTTTTGGGCGCTACGTTTTTCTGCGAAATGTTATTTGGATTTTGTTATCTAACGCTATGAAATCTCGTCAAATTTTATTACCGATTAATGTTAGCGGCGGTATAATAAACAGCTTTTGATAATTAATATTAGGATTAAAATGTTTGAGTATATAGAAGTCGGCGGTATATTTATGTGGCCGATATTTTGCCTCTCGGTGCTCGGTATTGCGGTGCTTCTTGAAAAGGGAGCGTATTTTTTATTTACCGAGATAGACGCGACTAGTTCGTTTAAGATCAAGCTTTGCAATCTCATTTTAGAAGGCGACTACGCAAAAATCAAAGAATTTTGCAAAAGCTACAAAAACTCGCTTGCCAAAACCGCGCTTTTCGTCGCGGAAAATTTAGGCGAAGGCGCGAGCAAAACGCAGATCGACTACATCGCCGAGGAGGCCGTATCCATGCAGCTAACCTCGCTTGAGCGGCGCACGTGGATACTGGGGCTTTGCGCGAGCGCGAGCCCGCAGCTAGGCCTGCTTGGCACGATAGTTGGCATGATAAAGGCCTTTAGCGGACTTAGCGGCGGAGTAGACGCTCCGCTCGTTGCGGTCGGTATTTCCGAGGCGCTTTATACGACGGCTTTTGGGCTTATAGTGGCGATTCCTTGCGTGATATTTTTTCTCATGATTAGCAAGAAAATAGATTTCATCCTAAACGATCTAAACCGCATTATGAGCCTGTTTGGCCGCAGTTTTGAAAGGAGAAGCTGTGAAGTATGTCCGCAGAGATAAGGCCAGATACGCCGGCATCTCGATGTTAAATTTGATCGACGTGATATTCGTGCTTTTGCTATTTTTTATGGTTACGACCTCTTTTAACAAATTTGCCCACATCGACATCGCCCTACCCCAAAGCGCGTCAAATTTAGACGAAAAAGATACCAAAAACGTCGAGGTTTTTTATCTACTTAGCGGCGAAGTGCTTTTAAGCGTAGGCGGCGAGCAAAAAAGCTTAAATTTAGCAGATCTAGCCGCTCAAATCGCAAATTTAACCCCAAAGCAAAAAGAGAGCGTCAAACTAAACGCAGATGAGGCTATAAACTACGGCGAGGTCGTAAATTTGATCTCTATTTTAAAAGATAACGGCACGCAAAACGTCGAGCTAAATATCAAGAAAAAGCCGAAAGGATAGAAAATGAGCCTTGTTTTATCTCCCTGTAAATTTAACCAAGGAGAACAACTATGATTACCAAATCAAGCAAAGGAGCTATCGCGCTTTCGCTGATAGCGAGCATAAATTTATACGCCGCAGAGGATGGCTCCACTAGACTAGACGCCACCGTCATAACCACGACTGGCTTTGAAAGCGCGCTAAAAGACGAGGTTAGAAACGTAACGGTAATAACCGCCAAAGAGATAGAGGACAGGGGATACCGCGATATCAAAGAAGCGCTAGAAAAGGCTCCGGGCGTTAGCCTAAACGGCAACAACGTAGATATGCGCGGACAAGGCTCCAGGAGGAGCTCGTCGGCCAGATCGACCACGACCGTAAAGGTGATGGTGGACGGCGTCGCGCTAAACATGATCGACACTACGCCTACTAGGATCCCCGTAGATATGATACCTATCGAGGACGTAGATAGGATAGAGATAGTCCCGGGAGGCGGCACCGTGCTATACGGCAGCGGCACGATGGGAGGCGTGATAAATATCATCACCAAAAAGAGCAAAAAGAAATTTTACGCGGGCGTCTCTAGCAAGCTCGCTTCCTACTCCTATAAAGACGTAGCCCTAAACGTGGGCGGCGGAGTAACCGACGCACTATCTTTAAAACTAAACGCGAAAAAATCGGACTCAAACGGCTATAGACGCGGAGATAAAACCAAAGAAGACTACGTCTCGGGCGGCCTAACCTATCAGATAACGGACGATCAGGCGCTATCTATAAACTCAAGCTATTTTAAAGACAAAAGCCGCACCACCGGCGCTCTAAACAAAGCTCAGCTAGAGCAGGATAGAAGACAAGCGGGATCAAGTAAAACCGACTATCTAAACAAAAGAGTTAGCGTAAACGCCGACTACTCTATAAATTTAAACGACGAGCTGACGTTTAATCTATCGCCTTATTATCAAAAACTCACCATGGACTCCTATAGCGCCTACAAAGACGGCGACAGCGGAGCGCTAGGACTAACCGACAAACAAGCCGGAGCTAAATTTAAGGGCAAATACGGCTACGGCAGCGGAGATTTTATATTCGGCTACGATTTTTTAAGACAAGAGGCCAAAAGATCTATACTCTCGAAATTTACGAGCAGAAGCGGCCCTATCACTGTAAGCACCGACGTCACGACCAAATTTGACGTAGAAAAGAAAACGCATTCGTTTTACGTGTTAGAAAAGCACGACTTCACCGATCAGTTTTCTTTGAGCGCAGGATATAGACTCGAGCTAGCTAGAAACGACATGGATAGACGCTCACACTCCGTCGTCGCCATGACGCCTGGCCAAACGAGAGTTAACGATTCGTCCTTTAAAGGCAAGAAAAACTCGGACAACCACGCTTTTGAGATAACGCCTAGCTTTAAATACTCCGACACCGGCAACGTTTATTTTAAATTTGAGCGCGGATTCGTCTCACCCTCGCCCGTTCAGTTTGTAGATAAGCCAAACAGAACCGACTACGTAGTAAATAATCTAAAATCAGAAACCTACCAAACCTACGAGCTTGGCGTTAGAGATATGATCTATGATAATTTCATAAGCGCGACCGTGTTTTTAACCGATACGAAAAACGAAATTTACACCAGAACGCTCACGAACAGCATAATCGACGGTTGGTTTTTTATAAATTTAGACGACGTCAGGAGATACGGAGCCGAGCTCTACGCCGAGCAGCAAATTTTAGACAATCTAAAAACCAGCCAGACCTTCTCCTACGTAAAAGCCGAATTTAAAAAAGGTAGCAACAAAGGCATGGAGGTGCCGACCGTGCAAAAGAGCAAATTTGTCGCTAGCATCGACTATGAGCCGATCAAGGATCTAAATTTACTCCTTGACGTCAAATACCTATCAAAGCTAAAAAGAGCTATCTACTCGGGCGTGACAGACATATCCGGCTACGAGACGCAAACCGTATCCAGAACGCTAGTGGATCTTGGGGCGAAGTATAAATTTAAAGGCGGATTTTCGGTCTCTGCGGGAGTTAAAAATTTATTCAACAAAAAATACAACTCCTATCAAAGCGAGCTAGAGGACATATACGAGCCCGCCGACGAGAGAAACTACTACGTAGAGTTTAAGTATGCCTACTAAAAAC
>NZ_CALIII010000159.1 GCF_938018145.1 uncultured Campylobacter sp. | reverse complement strand
CGCGCTCGGATACGACGAAGCTCCTCGCGGAGAAAACGTCCACTGGATCATGCAAGGCAGCGCGCAAAAGGTTTTCCGCTGGAGATGCCGCGCGGCTACGTATAACAACTGGCCGAGCCTTCGCTATCAGTTCCGCGGAAATAATATCTCTGACGCCGCATTGATCGTTTGTTCGCTTGACCCGTGCTATTCGTGCACCGAGCGCGTTACGGTCGTGGACGTAAATACTAAAAAGAGTAAAATTTTAACCGAAAAAGACCTTAAGAGATTTTGCCAAACAGGCAAGATTAGCAAAAAGGATTTAAGATGATGAAGTTATTTGACGTAACCGAAAAATACGGAAAGGCGACCTACGCCTATCCGTTTGAGCCTTATAAGGTGCCCGAAAATTTCCGCGGGCAGCCGTTTTACACCTACGAGCTTTGCATAGGCTGCGCGGCGTGCGGCGTAGCGTGCCCTAGCAACGCCATAGAGCTAAAGATGAACGAAAAGCAAGATAAGCTCGTGTGGCAGTTTGATTGCGGACGCTGCATATTTTGCGGACGCTGCGACGAGGTTTGTCCAACCGGCGGCGTGCGCCTAAGCCAGGGTTTCGAGCTTGCGGTTAAATTTGACAAAAGCGCGCTAATCCAACGCGGCGAGCTAGAGATGCAAAAGTGCAAATGCTGCGGCAAACCGTATACGCCGGTTCGCCTCATCAACTATACTTTTTCAAAGCTTAGTACGGCAAATTTACTCCCGGGCAGACTAGAGGAAGCTAAAAACTATCTCTATATTTGCCCAGAGTGCAAAAAAGCGCAATCTGTAGAGCGCTTAACTAAAGACGTAGAGGAGGGGATAAAATGAGCCTTTATCAAGTTCCCGAAAATATAAAAACGGCAAACGACCTAACCGCAAAGTTAGAACATCTAAAAAATATCAAACGAAGCTTTAGCGTCTACCGCATCGACTGCGGCAGCTGCAACGGCTGCGAGATAGAAATTTTCGCCGCTATTACGCCGATGTGGGATCCGGAGCGCTTCGGATTTAAGCTAGTAGCCAACCCTCGCCATGCGGACATTTTGCTCTGCACCGGCCCGGTTACGCGCCAGATGTATTATCCGCTGCTTCGCGCTTACGAGGCCGCTCCTGATCCAAAGATCGTGGTTGCGTTTGGCGCATGCGGAAGCACGGGCGGTATCTTTTACGACGCTTATAGCGTTTGGGGCGGTATAGATAAGATTATCCCCGTAGACGTCTATATCCCGGGCTGTCCTCCGCATCCGGCTAGCGTCATCTATGGCCTTGGCATGGCTCTTGGCATCATAGATCAAAAGCTGCAAAAAAGAAGCTTTGAGCAGGACGACTGTAAAGTTCCGGCCGTTAAAGAGTCCATCATGGGCGACATACTTTTTGAGCGAGATTTGGAAGCCGAGTCAAAGAGGCTGATGAGCTATATATTTGGCAGGACGCTGTTTACTAAGTATATGGACGCAGCCAAAACATCGCCAGATATCCATGATGTAGCAGCGACCAAAAAAGCGATACTAGAAGCTATGTATAAAGAAGAAGATCCTAGATACGCCGAGTGTATGGGGCTGCTTTACAACGACGTCTATCTAAAATACGCCAAAGCAAAACGCGATACGCAAAACGCCATCGACGTCAAAAAAGAAATTTGGGATAAAAGATGATAAGAGTCTATAAACTCGCCCGCCGCCACATGGACGAAAACGAAAAGATGCCAAAAGAGCTAAAAGATATCAAGCTATTTTCCGTCTGCGTCGGACACGGCGTGGGGACGGTGGACTTTAGCGAAAAAACGCTCGAAATACCGGACGAGGAGTTTGAGCGCATCGTCGCTAGCGGCGGCGAATACGTCAAATTTAAGCTGGGAAATTTGAGTAAGTATTTCGAGGTGGAGATATTTAG
>NZ_CALIII010000158.1 GCF_938018145.1 uncultured Campylobacter sp. | reverse complement strand
GTATTTTCAAGGGTTTTCATAAAAACAAGGACGGCCTTGGGCAGTTTGGCGGACGCGGCAAACACGCGCTATCTCGCATCACGGCCGACATTAGCTTGCTTAAGCCCGTTTTTTCAAATTTTAACGTCGAATTTGAAGTGCAAAGACGAGACGCCGAGGGGCTTGCCGCCGAGCTTCCGCCGCTTGATCTAGTCTATCTTGATCCGCCTTATAACCAGCACCCCTACGGCTCGAACTACTTTATGTTAAATTTGATCGCTAGCTACGAGCGTCCGAGCGAAATCTCGCGGGTTTCGGGTATCGCTAGGGGCTGGAACCGCTCGGTTTTTAATCAAAAATCAGCCGCCGCGCCCGCGTTTTTCGAGCTAATCTCAAAGCTAAAAGCTAAATTCGTGCTCATCTCGTTTAACTCCGAGGGCTTCATCGCGCGCGAGGAATTTAGCCAAAATTTAGCAAGGCTCGGCGAAGTGCAAATTTTGGAGCAAAAATACAACGCCTTTCGCGGTAGTAGAAATCTAGCCAGCCGTCCGACGCACGTGAGCGAGCTGCTTTACGTTTTAAAAAAGGCGTAAATTTAGGCTAAATTTGACCGCGCCCAAACCCGTCTCAAATTTGCGCGAATAATCAAAAATTCATCTCAAATTTGATAAAATCAGCACGATTATTTTAAATTTAAGGAAGCCGATGGCAAAAGAAAAAGAAGAGAAAAAGATAGTCCCGCCGACAAACGATTCGGACAAGAAAAAGGCCTTAGACGCGGCTTTAAAGCAGATAGATAAAGCGTTCGGCAAGGGTACGCTAATCCGCCTGGGCGACAAACAGGTCGAGGCCATAGATAGTATCTCTACGGGTTCGCTAGGACTTGACCTAGCCCTTGGTATCGGCGGTATCCCAAAGGGCCGTATTATCGAGGTTTACGGGCCTGAGAGCTCGGGTAAAACGACTCTGACGCTACATATCATCGCCGAAGCGCAAAAAGCCGGAGCTACGTGCGCCTTTATCGACGCCGAGCACGCGCTAGACGTGAAATACGCGGCAAATTTGGGCGTAGATACCGAAAATCTCTACGTTAGCCAGCCCGATTTTGGCGAGCAGGCGCTAGAAATCGTAGAAAACCTCGCTAGAAGCGGCGCGGTCGAGCTGATCGTCGTTGATAGCGTCGCGGCGCTAACGCCAAAAAGCGAGATCGAGGGCGACATGGGCGATCAGCACGTAGGTCTGCAGGCTCGTCTAATGAGTCAGGCGCTGCGCAAACTAGCCGGCGTCGTGCACAAGATGAACACGACCGTGATCTTTATCAACCAAATTCGTATGAAAATCGGAGCGATGGGCTACGGCACTCCTGAGACCACTACGGGCGGTAACGCGCTTAAATTTTACGCCTCAGTGCGCCTAGACGTGCGAAAAATCGCCACGCTAAAACAAAACGAAGAGCCTATCGGCAACCGCACGAAGGTAAAAGTCGTGAAAAACAAAGTTGCGCCTCCGTTTAAAACGGCGGAATTCGACATAATGTTCGGCGAGGGTATCAGCCGCGACGGCGAGATCATCGACTACGGCGTGAAGCTCGATATCATCGACAAAAGCGGCGCGTGGTTTAGCTACAAAGCCGCCAAAATCGGCCAAGGCCGCGAAAACGCAAAAGCCTATCTCAAAGAACACCCCGAGATATCAGACGAGATCGTAGCTACGATAAAAAGCTCGATCGGCCTAGATAAGCTAATAAGCGGCGCGGGCGGCAAAGATAGCGACGACGAAAGCGAAAGCATAGAAGAAAATACGGAGGAATAAAACAATGGTATTTATAGAAGACGTAACCGCGATAGAAGTGCTTGATAGCCGCGGCAACCCGACCGTGAAGGCGACCGTAGCTCTAAGCGACGGCACCGTAGCAAGCGCGATAGTCCCAAGCGGCGCAAGCACGGGCAAACGCGAGGCACTGGAGCTTCGCGATAAAGACGAAAGATACTGCGGCAAGGGCGTGCTAAAGGCGGTAGAAAACGTAAATTCGCAGATCGCGGAGGCCGTGATCGGGCTGGATGCCTTTGATCAAAAGGCGCTTGATGACGAGATGCGCGAGCTTGACGGCACCGATAACTACTCAAATTTGGGCGCAAACGCGGTGCTTGGCGTATCTATGGCGGTAGCTCGCGCGGCGGCAAAGAGCCTTGACGTGCCTTTATACCGCTACCTAGGCGGCGCAAACGCTACTGTGCTTCCGGTGCCGATGTTTAATATTATCAACGGCGGCGCGCACGCAAACAACAGCGTGGATTTTCAAGAATTTATGATTATGCCGTTTGGTTTTGATAAATTTAGCGACGCACTGCGAGCGGCGACGGAGATTTACCACACGCTAAAAGGCCTTCTAAACGCGGCGGGTCACAGCACAGCCGTGGGCGACGAGGGCGGATTTGCGCCAAATTTAAACGATAACGAAGAGCCGATCAAACTAATCATGCAAGCCATCGAAAAAGCGGGCTACAAGGCAGGCGAGCAGATCAAGCTAGCCCTTGACGTCGCAGCTAGCGAGCTGTACGAAAACGGCAAATATAAGCTAGAAGGCAAGGAATTTAGCAGCGAAGAGCTGATAGAGCGATACGCACAGCTTTGCGAGAAGTATCCGATATTTTCGATCGAAGACGGCCTAAGCGAGGACGACTGGGCGGGCTGGGCGAAGCTAACGAGCAAGCTTGGCTCTAAAGTGCAGCTCGTGGGCGACGATCTATTTGTAACGAACGAGAAAATTTTGCGCGAAGGCATCGCCAAAGGCGTAGGCAACGCGATTTTAATAAAACCAAATCAAATCGGCACCGTAAGCCAAACTATGCAGACGATCCGCCTAGCGCAGCGCAAAGGCTACCGCTGCGTGATGAGCCACAGAAGCGGCGAGAGCGAGGATAGCTTTATCGCGGACTTCGCCGTCGCGATGAATACGGGCCAAATCAAAACGGGCGCGACCTCAAGAAGCGAACGCAACGCCAAATACAACCGCCTGCTTGAGATCGAGCGCGAGACGGACGAGTTTTTGGGAAATCAAATTTGAGCGAAGTCCTAGACGAATACGTCGAGAAAAAGCCGTTTGATTTCAGGCTTTTTCTCAGATTTACGCTTATAGCGTTTTGCGTGATATGTTTTGGTATCTACGTGGGCAACATAATCTTTGGCAAGCGCTCGCTAGACGTGATGCTAAGCCTACAAGAGCAAAAAACGCAACTAGAACGCGACGTCGAAACGCTAAAAAAACAAAACGCCCAGCTGCAAAAGGCGTATTTCGAGCTAAAAGAGCTTGAGCCAAGCAGCGGCGGGTAAATTTAGCTTTATAAATTTAAAAACGGGGGAGTTATGAAAATCGGTAAAATTTGGCTTTTGGCGCTGGCCTGCGGGCTGGCTTTTGGCAGAGAAAATCCTTTTGCGCCCTCGGGCGATGTAAACGCGAGCATGGCTAGCAGCAACGTTGTGGAAAATTTGCCGCCTTTTGAGAAGCAAAATTTCAAATTTCCCGCCGACGCTAGAAACTTCATCTCCGTCACGCTAAAATACAAAAGCCTCGACGGCAGTATCAAGGAAAAAACCGTCGATATAAACAAAAGCATCTCGTGGCAGGATGAGTTTTTGCTAAGTAAGATCGCAGTACCCGTCGTCGTAGAAAAGCCCGACGTCTCGGTCACTAAAGAGGAGCCAAAAGCCGCCGCGATAGACGTCGCGCCAAAGCCTACCGAGCGCAATATGACAACACAAGAGCCGCTAAAAGACGTCGTCATAAAACCGCTTGAAAAGCCGCAACCGCAAAAGCAAATCGTCTATAAGCAGACGAAATTTGAGATCTATCCGATGCAGATTAAAATCCTCACGACCGACGAGAAGCTAAAGGACTATTCTATCAGCAAAGGCACCAAGGTCGTGATCGACTTCGCCTCGCAAACGGACGTAAATACGAGAAAAGACGAGCTTGACTGCGGCGCGTTTAAAACGGCGCTTTTTGGCTCGCACGGCAAATTTTACCGCGTAGTTTTTGATCTCGACGGCAGCTACAAGCACGAGATCGAAAAGACGCAGGACGGCTATCTGCTAAAGCTATCTAGATAAATTTGATTTTTACGCGCCGATCTTTGAGCGTGTAAATTTGAGCCGATAATTTCTTGCGGCGAGGGTTAAATTTGAGCCTTCGCCGCTCTTTTTTTTAAATTCGGCTTTCAAATTTAGCCGA
>NZ_CALIII010000157.1 GCF_938018145.1 uncultured Campylobacter sp. | reverse complement strand
CGAGATACCTAAAAACGAAAGTAGATCTAGAGCTTAGCGCCGAGACGTTAACGCCTGAAATCGACAAGAAAAAACCTCTTATTAGGGACATCATAGTATCCACTCTCTCATCTAAAACGTACGAAGAGGTAAGCACTCAAAAAGGCAAAAACCGCCTAAAAGACGAGATAGTCGACCGCCTAAACGAGGTTTTGGCCGACGGTCACATAAAAAACATCTACTTTACCGACTTTGTGGTGCAATGATCGGCATAGATATCGTAGCGATCTCGCGAATCTCAAGGCTTAAAGAGCGGCGAGGCGAGGATTTTTTGAGATATTTTTTGAGCGACGACGAGATAAATATCGCAAAAACGGACGCTACGATAGCGGGATTTTTCGCAGCTAAAGAAGCTATCAGCAAAGCTCTTGGCTGCGGGATCTCTGCCGAGTTTTCATTCTTTGACGCTCAAATTTACAAAGACGACAAAAACGCTCCCAAAGTAAAGCTCTCAGAAAAAATCATCAAAAATTTTAATCTAAAAGACGCGCAAATCACCATCAGTCACGACGGCGGCTTTGCTATCGCCGCTGCGATACTGCAAAGAGCGGATTAAGCTTTCAAATTTAGCTACGTCACTAAATTTATACAGCAAATACTCAATATAAAATTTGATACGTCAAATTTTAAAATTTAACACTTCAAGATAAATTTCACTTTTGTAAAGTAGGTAAATGCCAGCCCAGATAATACGCCGCAAGCCTAAACACGACGCCAAACGCAAAAAGCCCCATCACCCAAAACACGCTCGTAAATCCTACATAATCCATAGCAAAATAAATCAGCCCCACGACGATGCTAACCGTCGCGTAAAGCCCGGTTTTGAGACACCATGGAACTTCGTTAAACAGCACGTCGCGTATCATGCCTCCGCCCACGCCGTTGCAAAGCGCGAGCAGCACGACGCCAAAGACGTTGTAGCCAAACTGTAGCGCCACGATCGCTCCGACGATAGAAAAGCTCACCAGATCCACGGCGTCGGTGGTGACGAAAAGGAATTTTTTCTCGATATCGCTTCGCTTGTGTAGGCGCAAAAACGCCGAGAGAAAGAGCATCACCATCACGATAATGCACGGAGCATAGTGCGTGAACGAATACGGCGGGCGCGAGACGATAGCGTCGCGCATAAATCCGCCTCCAAGCGCGGTTAGAAGCGCGGCGATAAAGATACCCAGCCAGTCGCAGTCGCGCTTAACCGCGAAGATAAATCCGCTCGTGGCTGCGGAGGCGATGCCGATGTATTCGGCGACGAGGAGCGCAGTCATTTTTAACCTTAAGTTTTTAAACGAGATTTTACATTTTTAAAATAAAAAAGCAGTTAAATTTAAACAAAACTATGGCGGCGGGCGCAAACGAGCGGCAAAAGTGCCAGCGCGTACGGGCGCAAAGATTGGACTCGTTTTACGGCGCGGCGCCGGCGATACAGTCCATATCCGCGCTTATAAATTTAACCCGATTTGCGCACAGACGGCGCGATTTGGCGAATGCGGCAAAACGGCTGTCCTCATAGCTACGGCGCGCGGAAATTTTCGGGCGAGTCTTACGCTGCGACGACAGCGATAAATATAACGTCAGCTTACGCAAAATCAAGCCCGTCTCGTGTCAAAATCCAAAGCCGTTAAAATTTAAGCGCATCTTACGCAAAGGGCAGGACGGCAGAAATTTGGCAAATGGGTAAATTTATACCCAGACGTCCGCGAGAGCATTTTGACTAAGATAAGGCGTTCGCAAATCTGCCGCTCGGGCTTGCTCTGCACCCCGCTCGTATATCAAATTTAGCCGAATTTGAGGGTAACCGTACCGCCTGCTAAACGGGACTAAATTTGCGCGCTCCCGCCAAAAGCGACGCGAAACTCCGTTAGCCCGTCGCCGCTTTTGCACG
>NZ_CALIII010000156.1 GCF_938018145.1 uncultured Campylobacter sp. | reverse complement strand
AGAAATTTTAAGTCAAGGCTAGACAAGTAGTCTGCCGCAGACTTAAAATTTCAAATCTCTCTCAAAAGCACTCGCGAGACAAGCCGCTAACGAATTTGCCCGCCTCCGCGGACGACGTATTTATAGGTCGTAAGCTCCCTCACCCCCATTGGCCCTCTGGCGTGCAGCTTTTGCGTGCTGATGCCGATCTCGCCGCCAAATCCAAACTCGCTGCCGTCGCTAAAGCGCGTCGAGGCGTTGGCGTAGACGACCGCGCTGCCGACTTCGTTTAAAAATCGCTCGACGTTTGCGTAGTTTTCGCTTAAAATCGCGTCCGAATGTCCGCTAGAATGCGCGTTTATAAAGCTGATTGCCTCCTGCGTATCCCGCACGGCGCGCACGGCTAGCACGAGATCCAAAAACTCGGCGCCAAAGTCGCTCTCGCCTGCGAGCTTTACGTTTTTCGCTCCTCGCAGCTCCGCTTCGCACTCGCCTAGCAGCTGCTCGCTCACGCGAAACTCGACCTCGGGCATTTCGCGCACCAGCTCAGGCAAAATTTCGCCAGCTATGCGCTCGTGTAAAAGCACGCACTCAACGGCGTTGCAGACGCTTGGGCGCTGGGTTTTGGCGTTTTTGATTATCTTCGCGGCCTGCTTTAAATTTGCGCTCTCATCGACGAAGATGTGGCACACCCCCGCGCCCGTCATGATGATCGGCACGGTCGCGTTTTGCGCGATAAAATCTTTTAAGCTCTTGCCGCCGCGCGGTATCAAAACGTCGATATACTCGCTCATTTTCGCCATTTGCGCTACGACTTCGCGTTCGGCGCTCTCCACGAGCTGCACTGCGCCGCCCGGTAAGCCAAATTTCGCCCCCGCTTCATTAAATAAATTTAGCAAAAAAATGTTCGAATTTAGCGCACTAGCGCTTCCTCGCAGGATCGCCGCGTTGCCGCTTTTTAGCGCCAGAGCCGCCGCGTCGATGCTGACGTTTGGGCGGCTCTCGTAGATGATACCCAGCACCCCCAGCGGCACGCGCACGCGGCTGATTTGCATGCCGTTTGGATGGCTCCAGCCGCCTAGATTTTCGCCCACGACCTCGGCAAAGCCCGCCACCTCGCGCACGCCCTGTGCCATAGCCTCGATGCGGGCGTCCGTTAGCCTTAGACGGTCAAGTAGCGCCGCACTAAGCCCCGATTTCTCGCCGTTTGCAAGGTCTTTGGCATTTGCCGCTTTTATAGCCTCTTTTTGCGCGAGCAGCTCGTCTGCCACGGCGTTTAAAATTTCAAATTTAGCCTTGCTATCAAGCCTCAAAAGCTCGCTACAAGCGGCCTTTGCGCGCTTACAGATCTCTAAAATTTCGTTCATTTTCGCTCCTTAATTTATAAAGCGCCCTCTCTTAGGCGCAAAGAAGTAACAAGACAAAGCAAAATTTAGCGATGCGTCTACCAAATTTTAGCTTTAAATTTGACCTGATTATAGCCAAATTCGCCCGAATTTCATGCGACCGTAAAAATACGCTATAATCCTTAAAATTTTATGAAAAGGAAGCAAAATGGGCGGAATAAAAGAGTTTTTAAAACACGAAGCCAGCGGCGGGATTTTGCTGATGATCGCTACGGTCGCGGCGCTACTGTGTCAAAACACGTTTTTGAGCGATTTTTACAACGAATTTTTAAAGACTAAATTTACCGTGAGCTTCGGCGAATACGGACTAAGCAAACCCCTGATCTTGTGGGTAAACGACGGATTGATGGCGGTATTTTTCTTTCTCATCGGACTCGAGCTAAAGCGCGAGGTTTTGGAGGGCGAGCTAAAAAATCCGTC
>NZ_CALIII010000155.1 GCF_938018145.1 uncultured Campylobacter sp. | reverse complement strand
CAAGATACGGAATCAAATCCCCATACCCCTGCTTCTCCATATCCTCTTTCGCCACAAACCTCAGCGCGGCGCCGTTGATGCAGTATCTTAGCCCTCCTTTGTCGCGCGGACCGTCGTCAAATACATGCCCCAAATGCGAGTCCGACATCGCGGTTTTGACCTCGGTGCGCACCATGCCGTGCGATAGATCGGACTTTTCGGCGATCAGGCTCGCGTCGATCGGCTTAGTAAAGCTCGGCCAACCGCAGCCCGCGTCAAATTTATCGTACGAGCTAAAAAGCGGCTGACCGTTTGTGATATCGACGTAGATACCGATGCGCTCCTCGTCGTTTAGCTCGCTGCTATGCGGACGCTCGGTCGCAGCGTGTTTTACGACGTCGTAGGATATGGCGCTGAGCTCATTTTTTAGCGCCGCGTCGTCTTTGTTTTTGTAGTTTTGCAAAT
The DNA here is from genome assembly GCF_938018145.1 of uncultured Campylobacter sp. Classification (GTDB taxonomy): domain Bacteria; phylum Campylobacterota; class Campylobacteria; order Campylobacterales; family Campylobacteraceae; genus Campylobacter_A. The sequence goes on along the minus strand of NZ_CALIII010000155.1, from coordinate 834 downwards.
TTTGCTTCATATCGCGCTTTTTGTCGCTCAAAATTTCGCCTTTTTTAGGCAGGCTCTCAAAGGTCACGTGGCAGTAGCCGTGCGGGTTTTTGTCCAGATAGTCCTGATGATACTCCTCGGCTTTGTAGATATTTTCTAGCGGCGCGACCTCCGTTACGATGGGCGCTTTGTAGTTTTTTTGTTGTTCGGCGATAAAGGCTCTGATCGCCGGCTCGTCCGCCGCATCGGTGTAGTAGATGCCCGTACGGTACTGCGTGCCGCGGTCGCCGCCTTGCTTGTTTAGGCTGGTCGGGTCAATGGTGTTAAAGTAAAATTTGAGCAAATGCGGCAAATCGATCACGTACTCGTCGTATTCGACCCAGACGGCCTCGGCGGCATTCGTATCGCCCGTGCAGACCTGCTCGTAGCTAGGGTTTGGCACCTTTGAGTTCGCGTAGCCCGTGTAGGTGCTAACCACGCCCGGAAGCTGCTTGAGATAGGCCTCCGTGCCCCAAAAGCACCCGCCCGCTAGCACGATCGTTTTGTTCGCGGTCGCAGACTCTTTTGTTTTATGATTCATCTGTTCTCCTTGTAAATTTAAAAATATACCTAAAAATAGCGCCAAAGCGCCGACTATTCCTGCTGTTTTTAACGTTTTGCCAAGCATTTTCGCTCCTTATGGCTTAAATTTTTGATTAAATTTGATTCGCACAAATTTGACTTCAAATTTGACGGTTTTGCATTTTACGCACCCAGACCCGCGCCCTGAAAATGCTAAATTTGGTTTTGTAAAATTTAGCGTTGTACCTTAAATTTAATCTTTCTTGTTAAGGGGGAAGGGGCTTGAATTACGAA
>NZ_CALIII010000154.1 GCF_938018145.1 uncultured Campylobacter sp. | reverse complement strand
TACCCGTAGATTTTAGCGTAGTAAAAGAAAATTCACAAAATTTAATTTACATCAACACGCAAGATAACGGCGTTTTAGACCGCGTTATAAACGAACTTAAGGCGTACGATATACGCTCAACTTTCAAGGAGATCAAGCTGTGAAAACGATAATAGTGTGCGACGCAATACATAAAGTCGGCTTTGAAATTTTAAATCGCGAAGAGGATATAAAAGTAATCGATGCAGTAAGTATGCCTAAAGATAAGCTTTTGGATATCTTAGGCGAGGCTGACGTGGCCATCACGCGAAGCTCGACCGAAGTCGGCGAGGCGTTTTTAAATGCGGCCAAAAATCTAAAAGCTCTCGTGCGCGCGGGCGTGGGCGTTGATAACGTAGATATCGACGGCTGCTCAAAACGCGGCATAATCGCGATGAACGTCCCTACGGCAAACACGATCGCCGCCGTAGAGCTAACGATGGCTCATATGTTAGCTGCCGCTCGCTCGTTTCCGTACGCTCACAACGACCTAAAAATCGACCGAATTTGGAAACGCGAGAAATGGTACGGCGTTGAGCTTTTTAACAAGACTCTAGGCGTCATCGGCTTTGGCAACATCGGCTCTCGCGTAGCGGTTAGGGCTGCGGCTTTCGGTATGCAAATCGTTGCTTACGATCCGTATATCGATCCGTCGAAAGTAACCGATATGGGCGGCGTTTATACGCGAAATTTCGACGACATCCTTGCGTGTGATTTCATCACTATACACACTCCGAAAAATAAAGAAACCGTAAACATGATCGGCGAGGCGGAGATCGCAAAGATGAAGGACGGCGTGCGCCTCATAAACTGCGCTCGCGGCGGCCTTTACAACGAAGAGGCGCTGTATAACGGCCTAAAAAGCGGCAAGATAGCGTTTGCTGGTATCGACGTGTTTGAGAAAGAGCCTGCGACGGATAATCCGCTACTTGAGTTAAATAACGTCAGCGTTACGCCGCATCTCGGTGCAAATACGCTCGAGTCTCAAGCCAACATCGCTATCGCCGCAGCCGAGCAGGCTATCTCGGCGGCTCGCGGCATCAGCTATCCTAGCGCGCTAAATTTGCCGATAAAAACGGAAGATCTACCGCCTTTTGTGGAGCCTTATATCGAGCTTACGAGCAAGATGGCCTTCCTCGCCGCGCAAATCAACAAAAAGGCTATCAAAGCTATCCGCATCGAGACGCACGGCCCTATTAGCGAGTACGCCAACTCTATGCTTACCTTTGCGATCGTGGGCGCTTTAAAAGAGAGCTTGGGCGATACGATAAACTACGTAAACGCTAAATTTTTGTGCGACGAAAAGGGCATAACGACAGAGAGCACCGTCGGCGGCAATAGTATTTTCAAAAATAAAATCACCGTTCGCATCACGACCGAAAATGATGTCGTAATGATCGGCGGAACGGTATTTGGCGAAAATCAGCAACGCATCGTGACGATAAACGGCTTTAAGACCGACTTTAAGCCTAAAGGTAAGATGATTATCTTTAAAAACAACGACGTTCCGGGCGTTATCGCGAAAATTTCGTCTATCCTAGCCGAAGAAAAGATCAATATTGCCGACTTCCGCCTAGGACGCGACGATCACGGTATGGCGCTTGCGGTCGTGCTTGTGGACGAAAAGATAACCAAAGAGACGCTGGCTAAGCTAAACGATCTTGACGTTTGCGTATGGGCAAAATACGCAGTTGTCTAAATTTAAGCCCTAATTCGGGCTTAAATTCAAGGAGGGTTTGAGTATGAAATTTTTACTTTTGATTCCTATTTTGTTTTTGCTTGCGGGTTGCGAGAGCGAAGTGCAAAAGCAAACTACGAAAAATTTCGAGAAAATTCTGACCGAAAAAAAGAAATTTCAAAAGATACAAAAAGACGATCCTAGCGTAAGCGAACAGATGAAAAGGGAAATCCACTCGCAGTCTGAAAAGAGCAAGGAAAAGGGCGAGTTTAAATTTAAGCCTTAAATTTGAGTTTTACTTCGGCGAGCGCGGTCAAATTTGCCCTCTCGCCGCTTCTTAAACTAAACTAAAAACTTTTTTGATATAATCAGCCTTTAAAACTACAAGGAGAGAAAATGGCAACCTATTCTATGGGCGACCTAAAAAAAGGACTAAAGATCGAGCTAGACGGCGTTCCGTATAAAGTCGTCGAATATCAGCACGTAAAACCGGGCAAGGGCGCAGCTTTCGTTCGCGCGAAAATCAAATCTTTCATCGACGGTAAAGTGCTTGAAAAGACCTTCCACGCGGGCGACAAATGCGACCAGCCGAATCTGGAAGAAAAAGAGATGCAGTATCTTTACGACGACGGCGAGTTTTGCCAGTTTATGGACACTGCGACCTACGAGCAAGTAGCGATCAGCGATGAGGACGTAGGTGATGTTAAAAAATGGATGATCGACGGCATGATGGTTGAGATTTTGTTTCACAACGGCAAGGCTATCGGCGTAGAAGTACCGCAAGTCGTCGAGCTAAAGATCGTCGAAACTCCGCCGAATTTCAAAGGCGACACCCAGGGCGGTAAAAAGCCTGCTACGCTTGAAAGCGGCGCGGTCGTACAGATACCTTTCCACGTGCTTGAGGGCGAGGTTATCCGCGTGGATACCGTCCGCGGCGAGTACATCGAACGCGCAAATAAATAATCGCAACCGTCAAATTTGATGAAAGCAAAATTTGACGAGCTCATAGCCCAAGTAAAGCCGCTGTTTAAAGATAACGGCTTTACCAAAAACGGGCTAAATTTCTACAAAAATACCCCCAAATTTATATATGTCGTAAATTTACAAAAAAGTAGCGGCAATACCGCATTTGAAACCAGATTTTACGTAAACTGCGGCATTTACGGCGCATTTATCGATACTGCGACCGGCAAAGAAACTGTCTCAAAACCTAAAGAATACGAGTGTCATTTTAGGGATAGAATTTCATCTATCATAGACTCTAAAGCAGCTTACTATGAAATCAACGAAAATACCGACACGGCAGTGCCTTGCAAAAATTTATCAAGCGATTTAAAAGCGGCGTTTAGATTTTTTGACGAGATAAAAACCGAACGAAA
>NZ_CALIII010000153.1 GCF_938018145.1 uncultured Campylobacter sp. | reverse complement strand
AAAATTGAGATTTAGTCGCAAAGTATAGCAAAACCAGGCTAAATTTATGCGCGTTAGATTTCTGTTATGCTTATTACGTCAAAATCCGGCGATTTTTTTACAAAGGATGAAAATGAAAAAGACTATTTTGGGATTTGCGCTATTTTCGGCGCTTGCGTCGGCGGTACTGGGCGGCGAGACGATCGAAGTTTATAAAAGCCCGGACTGCGGTTGTTGCGGAAAGTGGGGCGAGATAATGAAAAAAAGCGGCTTTGAGATCGTAGAGCACAAAACGAACGCGATAATCGAAACAAAAAACAAGTACGGCGTTCCGCCGGAGCTATCTAGCTGCCACACCGGTATAGTCGGAGGTTACGCTATCGAGGGGCACGTGCCGGCTGAAGAGATAAAGGCGCTTTTAGCTGCCAAACCGTCTGACGTCGTGGGTATCTCGGTACCCGGCATGCCGCTGGGAAGCCCCGGCATGGAGCAGGGCGGCATCGTCGAGGATTACGATGTGATTGCGTTTAAAAAGGACGGCACGAGCGAAGTTTTTGCAAGCTATAAAAACGGCAAGAAGGTAAAATAATTTAGCGAGATCGGCGTAAAATTTACCAACGCCGCGGCCATCGTTTTACCGGCTTTCGCGGCGATTTTTACCGCGAGACTATTTTTTAAATTTGAGTGCCACATCTTGTCAAATTTGGCGCAAAATCAAGCTAAATTTAACCCCATCGGCTGTATTATTAAGATAAATTTGCAAAGGAGCGGGCGTGGCGAGATTGATTTTTATCCTGTTTATTTTGGGTTTTCTTGCGTGGCTTTATATGGGCGGGACGACCAAAACGGTGGCTGATTACAAAGGCATGAGTCAAGAGGAGCTTGAGGCTTTGTGCCTTGAGAAAAAGGACAAAAAGGCCTGCCAAAAAATAGCGATCGACTTCGTAAACGGCGCGAAGGCAAACGGCGGCAAACCGCAGTTTTAGGATTTTGCGCGTTAAATTTAACGGCGCAAACTTGGGTCAAATTTTATAAATTTAACCATCGGTATTTTTGCGGTGCGGGTCTAGGCGCGTCAAATTTGGACTCAAATTTAAATAATTTTTGCAAATTTGAGCCAAACGGCGCATAAAATAAGCAATATTTGTATTACAAGTTTAGCGCGGAGCTTAAATTTGCGCTCAAATTTAAGCCAAAAGCAAGGCACGCATGCGGCCAAAAGCGCCAAAACGCGGCAAAATAGCCTCCGCGGCTCTCGCTCGCGCCAGTGGCGGCAAAAATGCGCTTTCAGTTTAAAATTCCCGATTTTCTGCTATAATCGCCGCATTTCATTTTAATTTTTTAAGGATTTTAATTGCACCCCAGTAGCGCCGACTCGCTTTTTATGATCGCTCTCGCGTTTTTCTTCGTATTTCTAAACGCTTTTTTCGTCTTATCAGAATTTTCCATCGTCAAAGTCCGTAAGAGCCGCCTAGAGGAGCTTGCAAAGGACAAAGTGCCAAACGCGAAAACCGCGCTTGATATGTCAAACAATCTCGACACCTACCTCTCCGCCACGCAGCTAGGCATCACGCTAAGCTCATTGGCTCTTGGCTGGATCGGCGAACCCGCGGTCGCTAGACTGATAGAAGAACCGCTAAAAACATACTTTAATCTAAACGATATCTTAGTCCATACCGTCGCGTTTGCGATCGCGTTTACGCTGATCACGCTCATGCACGTGGTGCTAGGCGAGCTAGTGCCAAAGTCCGTCGCCATCGCAAAATCCGAAAAAGCCGTCCTAGCTATCGCGCGTCCATTGCATGTATTTTGGGTGGTTTTCTCGCCGCTTATCAAGACTTTTGATTTTCTAGCAGGCGTTTCGCTTAAAATTTTAGGCATCAAGCCCGCCAAAGAGAGCGAGCTAGCCCACTCCGAAGAAGAGATAAAAATCATCGTGGGCGAGAGCCTAAAAGGCGGCGTTTTAGATAGCTTTGAGACCGAGATCATCAAAAATGCGGTCGATTTCTCCGACACGGTGGCTAAAGAGATCATGACTCCGCGCCGCGATATGGTCTGCATAAACAAGCAAAAAAGCTACGAAGAAAACATCAAAGTGATCTTTGACTCCAAATACACGCGCTATCCATATATCGACGGCAGCAAGGACGCGATACTAGGCATGATTCATATCAGAGATATCTTGCAAATCGATCTGGGCAACAAAAAGCGCGAATTTGACAGCATCGTGCGAAAATTTGTCATCGTGCCCGAAAACCTCTCGATATCTAAAATCCTCGTGATGATGAACAAACAGCAAATCTCAGCCGCTCTAGTCGTGGACGAATACGGCGGCACGGCGGGGCTTCTTACGATGGAAGATATAATGGAAGAGATCTTGGGCGACTTTAACGACGAGCACGACGACGCCGACCCGCACTACAAAAAAATCAACGAAAATATCTACGAGTTTCAGGGGCGCTTTGATTTAGAGAGCGTCGAGGAGCTGATGGGGATCAGCTTTGCTGACGAGACCGAGGAGCTAACGATCGGCGGATACGTCTTTAATCTAATCGGTCGCTTGCCGGTCGTGGGCGACAAGATCGAGGACGAAAACTGCTACTACGAGGTGCGCAAGATGGACGGCGCTAGCATCTCAAGCGTCAAAGTGCGCAGAAAAATCGAAGAAAAAGAGGACGAGGACTGAGTAAATTTGCGCCTTGCTTTTGCGAGCAGAGCGTAAATTTGGTTTTAAATTTGAGGCGCGGAAACGGCGTCTTAAATTTAACGACTCTAAATTTAAAAACGTTGCCGCACTTGAAACCGGCACGAATTTAAGCCATTTCGTCAAATTTGAGTTTACGGTTTTTGCTCTAAATTTATCGCCGTTTGGCCGAGTCTTGCGGGATTGTCGCTAAATTTGCGCAAAGCATAAATTTAAATTCGTCTTGCTAAATTTCAGCCGATTTTTCTCTTAGGCTCTCTCAAAAT
>NZ_CALIII010000152.1 GCF_938018145.1 uncultured Campylobacter sp. | reverse complement strand
CGGTAGTTAAATTTGGCCCGAGATGCCGTAAAATTCGCTCGCTTTGCTAAATTTAGTTGTCGTCAAATTTGCAGCTTTTTAGGCGCGGTAGATAAGGCGCATAAATTTGACCTTATAATCTACCGCCGTCAAAATACGTGCAAATTTTACCAACTGCGCTCAAATTTGCACGCCCGCTATTAAATTTGCACCCCAAATCCAAGCTCAAATCTCCCCCAAAATCTTTTTATAATTGCTAAAAATCGGCGAATCCTCGCCAAAATACAAACTCATCGCGCGCACGTAGCGATCGAGCGGATTTTGGATGCGGTTTAGCGCGAGGCGGTCTCGCAAAGGCAGGTCGTAGCTACTTAGAATCACGCTAAAAGGCACGGGAAAATCGGTACCAAAAAGGATTTTGTCGTGGATTTGCGTTTGGGTTTTTAGATGCGGCAGGATGCGGGCCTTGTTTATGCAAAGCAGCGCCGAAACGTCCGCGTACAGCCCGTCAAACTCGCGCAGCCAGCCAAGTAGCGTGAAGTAGTTTGCGCCGAATTTCTCGGGATCCCTGGAAAGCGCCGTGAGAGCGCCGTCGCTTGAGGCGCCCATGTGAGCGCAGACGATGCGGCAGCCCAGATTTAGCGGGGATTTTAGCTGCTCGATGCTCTCAAGCGCCTTGTTTGATGCTAGCGAGTTTTCGTCGCCCACGTGGATCACCAGCGGCAGCCCAAGCTCGCTAAGTAGCCTAAAATAGGGCTCGTAGCGCTTGTCGTTTAGATCCGTCTCCCAGTACGAGTGCAGTAGCTTGCCGCCTTTAAAGCCCATTTTGTGGTACTTTTCGATCAAATTTAGCGCGTCTTTGCGGTTTGGATTTACGCTAAAAAACGGCACGACCTCGTTTGGATTTTGCTCGTAAAAGGCAAAAACATCCTCGTTTGAGGCGCAGACGGTTTTGTCCTTGTGCACGAGGTTTCCGCTCTCGTCAAATTTTGCATCGACGCCGAAAACCACGGACCTTTTGACGAAATTCGAGCTTTTAATCAGCCGCGCGAAGTTGCTTTTGTAGCCCTCAAAGCCGTTTTTTATAAGCTCGCTCCTGTTTATGTCGAATTTTTTGGCAAAAAACGCAAGCGCTAGTTTGTCGTAAAATCGGTCGAATTTTACATCCGAGCTAAGCAAATGCGAGTGGATATCGACGGTTTTTATCTGCGTTAAATTTGAGCTTTGTGGGCTTCCTGAGTCGCTTTCGTTAAATTTGCCCGATGAAAATCCGCTTAAATTTGCTTCGTTTGCCGTCAAATTTACGCTCGTTTGGTCAAATTTGTCTTTGGCGCAAATTTGACTTGCCGCGTTTTGGCTATACCCGAGCGTTTTTGACGTAGCCGTCTCGCTCGCTCTCAAATTTGAGCTTAAATTTATCCGTGCGTTCTGTTTTGACGGCGCGGCGAGGTTTGCTAAATTTGTGCGAGTTAAATTTGTCTCCGTTTTGCGAGCTGCTAAACCAAAGCTTGCGCCGCTTGCGCGAGCCGAGCTTGGCGCCAAATTTGCCGCCGTTTTTGAGCGTAAATTTGAGGTCAAATTTGACAGAGCCTTGGCACGACTCGTCAAATTTGCAGGTCGCAAAGCTCGCCAAATCAAAGAGGCCGGCCGAA
>NZ_CALIII010000151.1 GCF_938018145.1 uncultured Campylobacter sp. | reverse complement strand
CAGCGACCGCCTCACTCGTGTATTTTTTGATCTTGCTTACGTCAAGCTCCTCGGTGCGTCCGTTTCGTTTTAGTACTTTCATTAAATTTCGTCCTGCTTTCCAAAAACTCTTTTAAATATCCCATCCACGTGCCTGGCGTAATACGCATAATCAAAGCACTCTTTTATCTCGGCTTCGCCCAGGCTTGCGCGTAGCTCCTCGTCGGCGAGCAAATTTTGCAAAAATAGGCTCTCGCCGTTTTCGTTTATCGCTTTTTTGCCCTCTTGCAGATCCGCCCAGACCTTCATCGCGTTGCGCTGTACGATTTTATACGCGTCTTCGCGCGAAATCCCGCGCTGCGGAAGTTGCAGAAGCACGCGCTGAGAAAAGACGAGCCCGCCCGTTAAATTTAGATTTTTCATCATATTTTCCGGATAAACTACCAAATTTGCGATCAAATTCGTAATGCGCGCTAGCATGAAATCGGCCGTGATAAAGGCGTCGGGTAGGATAAATCGCTCGACCGAGCTGTGGCTGATATCGCGTTCGTGCCAGAGCGCGACGTTTTCGAGCGCAGGCGTCACGTATGAGCGCAGCATCCTGCAAAGGCCGGTGATGTTTTCGCTAAGCACGGGATTGCGCTTGTGCGGCATCGCGCTGGAGCCCTTTTGGCCGGGGCTAAAGTACTCCTCTGCCTCGTAAACTTCCGTCCTTTGGAAGTGGCGCACGGCTACGGCGATCTTTTCGCAGGTGGCGGCTAGGACGGCGATCGCGCTGATGACGTGGGCGTAGCGGTCGCGCTGGATGACCTGATTTGACGCTGGGGCAGGCTTTAGGCCTAGCTGCTCGCAGGTTAGCTCCTCAAACTCGAGCGGTGCGTGAGCGAAATTTCCCATCGCGCCGCTTAGTTTGCCGTAGGCGGCGACCTCTTTGGCGTCTTGTAGCAGCTTTAGCGCGCGCGCGACCTCGTCGTACCAGACCGCAAGCACGAGCCCGAAGGTGATCGGCTCGCCGTGGATGCCGTGGCTGCGGCCGACCATCATCGTGTTTTTGTGCTCCTGCGCTCTGGTTTTGATCGCGCTCATGAGGCCCTTTACGTCCTCGATAATGAGCTCCATGCTGCTTTTGATCTGAAGCGCGACGGCGGTGTCGATGCAATCTGAGCTAGTCATGCCGTAGTGCACGAAGCGGCTCTCCTCGCCCAGACTCTCGCTCACGCTCGTTAGAAATGCGATCACGTCGTGCTTGGTCG
>NZ_CALIII010000150.1 GCF_938018145.1 uncultured Campylobacter sp. | reverse complement strand
GCTTGATATCCAGACGCTAAACGACGAGGCGCTAAAGGGCACTTACGAGGCCACGGCGATTAGCTTCGCGCTATATCCGCTTATCTGCGACGAATACGCGCTTTTGCGCACGGCGGTGAGCTTTGGCGAGGGCTACGGCCCAAAGCTAGTCAAGAAAAAGGGCGCGGTTTTAAAGCGAAATTTCAAGGTCGCGCTAAGCGGCAAACACACGACAAACGCCCTGCTTTTTCGCATGGCATACCCGCAGGCGCGCATAGTTTATAAAAATTTCCTAGACATCGAGGGCGCGGTTTTAAGCGGCGAGGTGGACGCGGGCGTGCTGATACACGAGAGTATTTTGGACTTTTCGGACGAGCTTTGCGTGGAGCGCGAGATCTGGGACATCTGGAGCGAGCTAGCGGGCGAAAATCTGCCGCTGCCGCTGGGAGGCATGGCGGTTCGCCGCAGCCTACCGATAACGGACGCCATCGAGTGCGAGCGCGTGCTAACCGAGGGCGTGCGCATCGCCACCGCGCATAAGCCGTTTTTATCGCACATGCTCATGGAGCGAAATTTGATCCGCGTCGATAAAGAAAAGCTAAAAACCTACCTAAATCTCTACGCAAACGATAGCTCCGTCTCGATGAACGAAACGCAGCTAAAGGCAGCAAATAGGCTGTTTGCGCTCGGTTACGAGCGAGGATTTTACCCGCTACCGATCAAGGCCGAAAACTACCTCGTGCCGACCGAGTACAACGATATAAGGTTTAGCTAATGCAATCAACGCTCATAGAACTCGGTATCGAAACCTTTAAGATCGCGCTATATCTGAGCTTTCCGATGCTGCTCGCGGGCCTATCGGCGGGCCTTATCATCAGTATATTTCAGGCTACGACGCAGATAAACGAGATGACGCTAAGCTTCGTGCCAAAGATCATTTTAGTCGTCGTCGTGATTATATTTTTGATGCCGTGGATGGTCTCGATGATGGTTGATTTCACGACGCGCATGATAGAGTTTATCCCGAATTTCGTGCAATGACGCAGCTTATAGATTTTTCCAAATTTAGCTCGGTGAGAGTGGGCGGCGTGCACGAGGTAGTAGTCCTAGAGAGCATAGAGGACGCGCTAAAGCCGGAGTTTGCCGGGCGCGTGATGATAGGCGGCGCGAACAACCTACTAGTCTCGCCAAACCCGCCCGCGATGATGATGTTAGGCAGCGCGTTTGATTATATAAACTTAAGCGGCGACGTGCTTAGTATCGGAGCTGCGACCAAGTCGGGCAAAATTTACAACTTCGCCAAAAAGCATAATATCGGCGGATTTGAGTTTTTGCAAAATATCCCTGGTACGCTAGGTGGATTAATAAAAATGAACGCGGGGCTTTGCGGCGTTAGTATCAGCGACGACTTGCTCGCGGTGCGTCTAGGATGCGGCTGGGTAGAGCGCGAGAGGATAAGCTTTAGCTACCGAAAAAGCGGGATAGATGAGCCGATATTTGGCGCCGAGTTTAAAATCTCGCGCGAATTTGACGCGGCGCTTGCAGCAGACTTTGCCGCTAAGCGCGCAAATCAGCCAAAGGGCGCTAGCTTTGGCAGCTGTTTTGTAAATCCGCCCGGCGACTACGCGGGCAGGCTGATCGAAGCCGTGAGGCTAAAGGGCTACGCGATAGGCGGGGCTAAATTTAGCGAACAGCACGCAAATTTCATCATAAATTTTAACGCCGCGACCTTCGCGGACGTAACCGGGCTCATAAATTTAGCCCGCGAGCGCGTTTTGGAGCAGTTTGGCGTCGAGCTAAAAACCGAAGTAGTCGTGATTTAGGTTAAAAGCATAGCAAAGAGGCTATAATGCTTAAGATTACTCGCAAGGAGGGTCTTATGAAAAAGCTAGCTTTAGCCATGTTTTTAGCATTTTGTTGCCTGTCGATAGCACAGGCCGGGCCAAATCACAACAACGGACTAGCGGCAAAATCCAAAGGCCAGTGGAAGGACGCGGAGAACTACTTTAAGCTAGGCTGTTATAAAGAAAAGGTCGATTCCTCTTGCAAGGAGCTTGGGCAGCTTTATGAGTTTGGCAAGGGTTCTGACGTCAAAAAAGACTCCGGACGCGCAAAGCAAACCTATGAAAAGTGCTGCGAGATATCGTTTGGCAAAAGAGCCGACTGCTGCGACAAAGTAAAAGACAAAACCGCCGTGAGCGCCGAAAAAGGCTGCGAAAACAACGACGCGGCGGCCTGCATAGACTACGCTTATGAAAAACAAGACGTCAAATACTACCAAAAAGCTTGCGATCTGGGCTCAAATTTAGGATGTCTATGGACGGGCTACTCATACACCGAGGGCAAAAACGGCGCCGAGCACGATCCTAAAAAGGGCTTTGAGATATTTTCAAAACTTTGTAGTAGCGGCTACGACGACGGTTATAAATTTGTAGCGATGGGC